>JAGVNS010000121.1 GCA_020053155.1 Nitrososphaerota archaeon | reverse complement strand
GAAAGACCCTCCGTTTTTCGCACAAACAAAAAACGGGGCTTTCCCACTAAAATTTTACCTAAAAAGTGGAGTCATAAGGCCTGTCACACAACACTTAACTATTGGATTATGAGTATTCCAAATGATTATTTTTCGATACAGTTGCTAATGTTGATCGTCTACTTGGCAGGAATGCTATTTTTGGCACCTATTTTTGGTCTTTGGTATGAATCTGACCCAATAATACACATCAAAACCATGGATGGAAAAATTATATCGGGCGTATTGATTAAACAGTTAGACAATGCATATGATGTGCTGTTGAAAAACAAAACAAAGGTGCGTGTACCCGAATCAAAAGTCGTGCTTGTAATAGAGTCTTTAGAAAATAAAACTCGAAATGAGAAAGAAATCCACAAGAAAATCTGGCCACCCTATTTCGAAAAAGTCGTGTCGGGTGAGAAGAAACACGAAATTCGTTTGGCGGATTTTGAGTGCAAGCCCGGAGACGTGTTAGTGTTGGAGGAATGGGATCCTAAAACCAAGCAATATACTGGCCGCTCCATCCGAAAGAAAGTCACGTATGTGGGGAAAACCAAGAATTTGGATTTTTGGCCAAAAGAAGACGTCGAAAAGTATGGTTATCAGATTTTTTCGTTGAGCGAGGAGTAAAGAGAGATATTAATAGTGGGAGTAGTGATTTCTACGTATGCCGACTGCGAGTCCCGTCATTGTTCTTGTCCCTGCTTATAACGAGGAAAAAACGATTTGGAAAACCATTCATTTGATTCAAGCAACATTGCTCCCGGTGCATATTTTGGTTGTGAATGATGGGAGTCGCGACCGCACCGCGGAGGTTGCGAAGCGCAATGGAGTAGAAGTTCTTTCGCTGAGAAACAATGTGGGAAAAGCACGGGCGGTTTTTGCGGGAATGGAAATTGCCATTAAACGAAAACCGCGGGCAATCGTGACATTGGATGCCGATATGCTCGCGCTCCCAAGAGAAGGATTAGAACAACTCATTCAACACGCTCGCCTCAACACGCAAAAAGGAGCGGCATCCATGATGGTTGCGAGTGTGCGCGAAGGCATGGCCGAAGATTACAGAAGTTCGGGTATTCGCTCTTTTAGTTATGAGGGAGTGCGTCACGTGCTTGCTTCTCCCCAACGAAAAACAGTGGAAGGGTATGCACTGGAAAAATTTCTGGATGGGCGATTTAAAGGGCGAGCGGCTATTCTTCATGAAAGTGGCATTGTGGCCCACGATGCGTTTCGAAAAGGGAAGGAAATCCAGTTTAGGCAAGCTCTCGCTCAATCGATGCGCGAGTTGGGACAAGAAAGAATTGCTAAAGGGTTACTGAGGGGTACTCGTCGTAAACGTAAACCGGGACCAAAAAAGTCTAAGGGAAGGCCGTCTCGCTGACCAACCTTTTTAACCCTTCTCTAATGGAATTCGTTTGATTGACTGCCATGCAGGCGTGGCCCCACCCGGTCCCTTTTCGAACCCGGAAGTGAAACGCGTACTGGTGGTTTGCTGCACTGGGATTTTTCTTGGAGCGGCGCCAACGCTGTCAATCACTTATTTTTATCAGGCCTATTGCGGGTTCGGAGAACCCGCGACGTAGTCTTCGTTGTCGCCGGGCGAAAACGGCGAGGCAGTGTTTAAAACCCGTTTATCTCTCCATTTGTCCATGGATGGGGAAACTTCGCTTGCACGCGTTTCGGAAAAAGGAGAATCCCATTCTCCGGTTCATCCTCCCGCAGAAAATTCTTCCATGCCTGCGGATGCCAAACCGGCTGATGCGTTGTCGCGCGTGTGGAAAGTGGTTGCTACGCGGGAAGGGCTGTTTATCGGTCTTGTTTTTTTGCTGGCATTCATCGTCCGCGCGCATCTGATGCGGTTCGAATTGTTTTTCGAATTCGATTCGTATTGGCATGCGCGCATGGTCTCATATTTGCTGCAAGGGTTGCCCGCTCCAATGGTTGACCCGCTGGCCTATTATCAAAATGTCTCCGCGGCATCTATTGGAAACCCTCCCTTGTTTTTTTGGTACGTTTCCGCTGCATTGTACAAGATTTTTACCCTCAATGGGGCGTATGATTTTGAGACGCTGGTTTTGTTCGTCAAGATTCTTCCCGCATTCTATGGAGCGTTGACCAGCGCAGCGATGTATTTTTTGGGAAAGGAATTGTTCAAGGGTCCGCATGAGAAAGCCGCAGGATTGTTTGCCGGAATCTTCGCTGCAGTAGTTCCCAGTTTTGTCTATCGGACCATGGGCGGCTTTTTTGAGGATGATAGTTTCGGTTTTTTGTGGATGGTGATAGGGTTTGTTTTTTTGGTGCGCGCCACGCGAAACCCTGAATTTTCACGGCAAAAAATAATGGATGCCGTGCTGGCGGGTCTTGGTTTTGGGTTGATGGTCGTTTCCTGGCCGGGTTACAACCAGTTGATTCCCGTTTTGCTGGGATTGGGCTTTGTCCAGTTTTTGGCGTGGGTGAAGGAAGGTGAACTGGAAGCGGCAAAGGGATATGCCCTGTATTGGGGGATTTCTTTTCTCATCCTTGCGGCGTTCGCCACGGTCATCACGGGAACGGGGTGGCTGTCCCAGTTTGGTACGATTGTGGGGACATTGCTTTTGGGTGCGGAGCTGTTTTGGTATCATACCTTGGGATTGATGCTTCTCCTTTTTGGGGTTGCCGCGCTCGTGTGGAAAATGAAGAAGGGAGGCTCCCTTGTTCAGGGGGCGTGGATTTCCCGTTTTTATGGGGTGGTCATCCTGGCGTTGGTGCTGGCTCCCCTTCTCGTGACGGTGTTCGACGTGAGCCTGCGTACGGGAGGCGTTCTCAGCCAAACGGTGGGGGAAGAGAGCGATGGGGGGAATTATTTCGGGAACAAGTACAGCATGCTCATCGTGTTTGCCCTGATTGGAATTCCAGCCATGGGATACTTGCTCATCCGCAAATCCCGGCACTATGAATTTTTGGCCCTCCCCCTGGTTTGGGGGGTCGTTGTTTTTTTCATGGCATGGGGAAAGCTGAAATTCACCTATTATTGGGGACTGCCTCTCGCATTAATGGGGGCGGTGGTATTCGTCCTGGGCATCAAATGGATGGAACATCGTTCCATCGGGACGCAGAAGTTTGCGGTGATGGGCATGGGATTCATGATATTGTGTGCGATGGGTGCGGGCATCCTTTTTGTTTCGCAGAACACTCCAAACATTGAAGCAACTCCGGGATGGAAAACGGCATTGTTTTGGGCGGATGAAAAATTGCCTCTCGATGCCAAATTTTTCAATTGGTGGGATGAGGGGCATTGGATTTCTTTCTTGGCCAACCGGAAAGTGCTGATTGACAACCGCAACACGGACACTAAAACGACTTCGGATGTGGCCCGATTCCTTTTGAGCACCGATGCGAACGAAGCCGGGGATTTGGTTTCGAAATACGGGAGTACGCACCTCATTTTTGGAGAGGATTTGCTTGAAAAGCTTTCCAATCTTGGATTTTACGCGTACAATATTACTACGGTGAACGACCCCCGCATCCGGGACATTTTTGGGGCAGTCATGAATTGTTCGCAGGAACAAGTGCCTTTGACGAAAGAGGTTACGTACCGATGCGCCAACAACACCCTCACACCCGCCCAACTGGCATCCTATCCTACTGCGTGGGTGTCCACCCCCAACACGCTCCAGAATGGAACGCCCTTTTTTATTTACCGGGAGGAGGATAACAGCAAGATTTATGCGTTCACTTCCGCGGCGAACCGCACGACGCTGGTCCGATTGTGGATGCAGGACTCACAATTGTGGAGCCGCTTCGGAGAGATGTACCGCAACAATCAGGGAGTCCGGATTTACGAAGTGGTCCGTTGAGCGTTTCGATGCTTGCACCATACGCCGTTTAATAGTTGCTCCGATGGCTTTCCCATACGTTTTATATCCTTGCGCACGTGAGCCTTTTTATGGTTGACTATTTTTCTTTTTTTATCGTTTTCTTGTCTTCCTTCGCCTCCTCCTACATTATTCTCCCTTTTTTCATCCACCGCATGCACATGCGGAGGATTGTGGGAAGGGACATGAACAAGCTTTCCCATCCCGAAGTGGCGGAGATGGGGGGAACGGCCGTTCTCCTTGGATTCGTTTTTTCGGTTATGATGGCGCTTTTTTTTCACAGCCACTTGTCCCAGTTTCCTGCATTGGATTTGGTTGCGCTCTTGGCGGCCATGCTCACCATCGTGTTGGTGGGGTTGTTGGGAATCATCGACGATTTGATTGGGTGGAAGAAGGGGATTCGGCAGTACCAGCATGCCCTTATCCCCATTTTTGCCGCACTGCCATTAGTGGTATTGCCCCAAACAATCGGGAACACGGGGGTTGACGTTCCTTTTTTTCATTTTTTCAATTTCGGGATATATTATTCCATTATTCTCGTTCCCCTCGCCGTGACCGGGGCCAGCAATGCCGCCAACATGATCGCCGGATTGAATGGGTTGGAAGCTGGAATGGGATTGCTCAACGCGCTCGCCATTTTGATAGTAGGATTGGTGTTGGGGGAGGTGGGGGTGGTCATTCTCATGCTGGGGCTGATGGGCGCCTTGCTTGCGTTTTTGTTTTTCAACTGGACACCTGCCAAAATTTTTCCAGGGGATTCGCTCACGTTGATGATGGGGGCTGGAATCGCTTCCGCCAGCATCATCGGGAACATGGAAAAAGTAGGTCTCATGCTTTTTTTCCTCTATTTCATCGAATTATTTTTGAAGGCACGCACGAAGATGCAGTCCGAGTCTTTTGGAGTGGTGCAGACGGATGGAACGTTGAAATCGCCTGAAAAGATAGGAAGCCTCACGCATGTTGTCATGCGCATGGGAAAATTCACCGAAAAACAGGTCGTGCTCATCATTCTGGGGATGCAGGGAGTGGTAGTCCTGGTCACCCTCCTCGTGTTCTGGCTCAACTTTACCCAAACGACCGCGCTGGGATTGGCAGGGGGATTCATATGAAAACCAACCCCACTATCCTCTTGGCGTGCTCGGCAGGGGGTCACCTGACAGAAATGCGGCAGTTGGCACCCTTTTACCAGGACAGTCCACACGCGTTCATCACGTTCAGGAGACCGGACACGGAATCATTGTCTCAAAAGGAAAAGGTGCATTTCATTGAACGTCCCGCACGAAATCCCTTGAGGACTCTCCAATCCTTTTTGGAAGCGTGGAAAATCATTCGGAAAGAAAAACCAAAAATGGTCGTCAGTACGGGCGCAGACGTTACCGTGCCCGTGTGTATTGCGGCCAAACTGCAGGGAATTCCAATTGTTTTCATCGAAAGCTTTTGCCGGCCCTATACACCGAGCTGGAGCGGGAGAATCATCTCCCTTTTTGCGGACAGGGTAATCTATCAGTGGAATAACCCGGCGTTGAAAGAAGCCTACCCCAATGGAATTTATGGAGGGAGCATTTTTGTCACGGAATGAAATAGACGTGTTTGTTTCGTTGGGAACGCACCCCCAGCCATTTCCTCGCCTTCTCAAT
>JAGVNS010000153.1 GCA_020053155.1 Nitrososphaerota archaeon | reverse complement strand
CTCCCGGACTTGCACCGGGGGTATCTCGGTCTACAGCCGAGCGCATTAGCTGCTATGCTAAGGCGGGATTTTTTTGTTCAATCTTTTAGAAAAGTTGGGGAAAAGGCTTTTTAACGAACGTTGTACGAGACGGCATTATAAGCCGTTTAGGGTCTTTTTGGAGGGTATGAGTGAAGAAACGCAAAAAATAAGGATTGTTTTCGACGAAGCCAAGTGCATTGGTTCGGCCGCCTGTTTCAAGGCTAATCCCAACGTGTTTGGGTTTGATGAAAAGAGACAGACTGCCATTTTGCTGAATGGAAAAAAGGCAAATGAAAGGGTATTCGAAACCATCATTTCGGGGGATGCTCAACGGATTAAGAGTGCCACGGATGCCGCCGCCTCCTGCCCAGTAAATGCTTTTGTAGTGACCTCCTTGGATTCGGGAAAAACAATCGTTTCAGACACAATAAATGGGAACAGTGCCCCCACCCTGCATGCCGTATACGACGACCAAAAAGATTTCATTCTGGATGACAAAGGGTATTTTTTGATTCGCGTTAACTATAACATGAAGGAGATTGAAGTGGGTTTTTGCAACGAAAAAAACAACGTAGTAGTGAAGGTGGTGGGAAAAATGCCCATTGGCATTTATCACACCATTGCCACCAAAACTAATCTCGAATTGAGAAAAGAACACTATGCCTATTTGGGTCGGGAGTTGGAGAAAGCCTATCATTGCCTGATGACTAATTTGGAGTATGTGCAGGATGATGAGTTGCATGAAATGAAAAAAAGAAAGGTATAAAGACATTAGCCGGTTTCATGCAAATATTGGGGCTTGTTCAATTCACTCTGCCATTCATCCTTCAACCACGACGTTTGGAGGGTCATGTTGTTCCATAAAGGGTATTTTCCGTTCGAATAGCAGAATCCTTTTACGTTGTTGGAGGGATTGTTGATGAATTGTAAAAAGCTATACGTAGGATTACTGAACCATTCATCCCATGCCACTTGGGCTTCTGCTTCCGTTCCATTATCGGGTGGAGATGAATTGATTTTGTATTGGGTTTGGGGGGAGCCCTCTGGAATGAGCAAGGGTTTGCCGTGCGCAATCGCGTCATTCACGAATTCGGTTGTTTTGCTCTTGTAAAAGGGAGGGGTAAATGCGGCCCCAAAAAGATTGACCCCGTAATAATCCACATACGCATCCCCGGGGTAATATTGTTGAAAGGGCGCGAGATTGCCCGTGGGCATGTGATCCCAGACCCATATCCCTTTCGTCACGCCCATCTCTTGGAATTTATCATAAATGTGAATCCAAGCCTCCTCATATTTCCCCCCAGCATCATCGGGCAAGTACCCGTTCCATGATCCATTGAACTCAAACCCCGGGCGAATGAAAAAGGGCTTATCATAATCCTTGAACACTTGAATGATTTGTACGAGGTTTACATCATACTCGCCAGACGCCACGTCTGCTTCATGCCCAATTCCTATCAAATCATCGCTCGTGGCTTCGGTGTAGGATATTCCAAAGAATGGAATCGCACTCCCCAACGACCCCCCCTCCCCATATTTGTCAATATCCGATTGGAGGTTGTTAATCAAGTCACTAATTAATTTCCGCTGTGGGTAGAGTGAAAAGTAATGCACGAACATGGCGGGTTTGGTAGTAGGAAAACCAGTCAGGTAGCCGGGGTACTCCCCATAAAGATATGTAGGCCCCCCACAATGGAGAATTCCCGTAAATGTTCCACTTTTGAGCTCGGAAAAAGGAGGGGTGGATAGACATGAACTCGTATCAGTTGTACACGTGATGGAATTGCAGGAGAGGCTTCCCCCCGAAAATCCCCCATTGATGCATGTCTGTCCCCCAAAATTGGTGCCATCGCACGTTTCGGGAGGTTCGATAATGCTATCTCCGCAAATGGGGCCTGCGGGGGAAGCACCCCCAAAAGAAGAGAGGTTTATTTTGTCAATGTACGATTGGATGTTGTTCGCGGCAATCCCCATGGTGGTTGGAAGAACCCCCGAAAGGATGAGGGACAATACAACCACGGAGACGATAATGACCCCGCAAATAAGGAGAACGTAATCCATGGTGTCCTGTCCGCGGAGAATTTCCAATGGCTTCTTTTTGAGCATATCAATCGTGAGTTGGACTGTTTTGGCGAATTAAAAGGAATGCGGATAGATGTTGAAGGGTTGATAAACTCGAATGAGGTGATGAGGCAATGTCTTCAGGATTCCCTTCCAACGCGTTACTCGACTGGTTTTCGCACGCTCAACGAACACTTCCCTGGAGAAAAAACTATGACCCCTACCACGTGTGGGTGTCGGAAATCATGGCCCAGCAGACGCGGATCAAGCAGATGCTTCCGTATTACGAACGATTTCTCACCCAATTTCCAACCATCCGCGCTCTCGCGGATGCGGATTCCCAATCCGTACTGAAAGCGTGGGAAGGGTTGGGGTATTATTCCCGCGCACGAAATCTTCAGCATGCCGCCCAGCAGATTGTGAATGAGAAAAAAGGAAAGATTCCCCAAACCAAAAAAGAATTGCTTGCGTTGAAAGGGTTTGGTCCCTACATCTCGAGCGCGGTGGCCAGCATCGCATTCAACGAGAACGTTCCTGTCGTGGATGGGAACGTGTTGCGCGTGAGCACGCGTTTTTGGGGGGTTTGGGATGACGTTACGCTTCCCCCCACCCGAAAAAAAATAGAAGAAATGTTGCAGGAAGTGTTGCCCAAAGGAAACGCCCGCGCATTCAACCAAGCATTAATGGAATTGGGCGCATTGATCTGCGTTCCCGAAAATCCATTATGCGAAAAATGCCCCTTGCGGCAATCATGTTATGCATTTGTGCATGGAAAACAATCTTATTTTCCGGTAAAAACCAAAAAAGGGAAAGTGCCCATCAAACATTTTGCCATGCTCATCCTTGAAAAAGGCGGGAAATACGCCCTGCATCAGCGCACCGAAAAACTGTTGCACGGGATGTGGGAATTCCCCATGGTAGAGTTTTCGCCCTTGTGTGATTCGGCGCATGAAATTGAAACCAAATTCAGCGAAAATGGGATAAACGTAAAGCTCGGACCAAACAAAGGGCTGGTTTCCCACGCGTATTCGCACTTTACCCAGTACGTGCACGTTTTTTCCGCTCGACCCATTAAAACGATTCCCGTCGAATGGGCTTCGCGCGAGGAAATGGAAAAAAAACCCTTGTCGAAGGTTCAGCAGAAAGTGATGAAGCACGTAGTGGGTGCGACTGCATCCCATTCTCAATAACGAATCATTAAAAGAGAGGAAAAGGAGAAACACTACATGGCTGACATTTCCATCCCCATTGCTTTTGGGGCAGGACTCGTTTCGTTTTTGTCCCCGTGCGTGCTGCCCCTTCTTCCCGCTTTTTTGAGCTTCATGGCAGGTTCCACACTCAAACAAGGAGAGGCATTGACGACTGACGATCGAAAAAAGATAATTCTGGCCGCCGTGTTTTTCGTGTTGGGTTTTTCGGTCGTATTTTCCGTTTTAGGCGTGTTACTGCAGAGCGCATTGGAAGCGTATGCGTATGATTTGCGCAATTATTTTGGATACGTTGGGGGAATAGTCATTGTTTTCTTTGGTCTGGTGATGATGGGGTTGCTGAAAATTCCCGCGCTGGAACGCGAACACAAATTGAAAGTGAGCCAGACGCGGTATGCGTTTCTCACCGCCTTTTTGTTTGGGGCCGCGTTTGCCGTGGGATGGACTCCCTGCGTAGGTGTGGTGTTGGGTGCCGTGTTAACGTTGGCGGCCACCAATCCTGGAACGGCCTTACCCTTGATGCTTTCCTATTCATTGGGATTGGGAATTCCTTTCTTGGCGGCGGGAGTGTTCTTTTCCCGGGCGCAGGGATTCATCAAATGGATTTCTCCCCACCTGAAAACGATTAATTTTGTTTTTGGGCTCATCCTTGTACTATTGGGAATGCTCGTGTTCACGGGGCAATTGGTGGTAGTGGCAAACATTTTCACGGAGCCCTTGCTCCAATTCTTTATGGGAACGTGATGGGGTTGTCTTTTTCCATTGCTTTACCCCATCCCTTTTTCTTTTGGGAAAAAGCGTAATGCACCACAACCCCTATCAGCACGAGCGCGAATCCAAATTGCAATGCGTCCCGTTCCACGAACCAAAGCATGGCAATGCTGGCCACCAGCCCTATCACGCTGGGAATTGGTATTTTCCCCCATTTCAACGGGACGCGAAAAAACGAATTTTTCCCGTGTGTTTTTTTCTCACTCCAATTCAGTTTGATTACCACCCCATTCATCACGGCGAAAACGCTGAACAACAACGCATCCGTGGCATGCGCCAAAAAGGATATTCCCCCCACAAAAGACAGCAAAATGGTTGCCACCAGCGCCACCAGCAGCGCATTCCTGGGCTGGTGCTCATGCGTCTGTCCCAATATGCGCGGCAACGTTTTTTCAGAGGCCATCCCATAAATCAACCGCGAGGTGGCCAGCAGCAACAGCAATACGGTATTTCCCGTGGAAAACAAGGCTACGATG
>JAGVNS010000013.1 GCA_020053155.1 Nitrososphaerota archaeon | reverse complement strand
GCCGACGTCCCAAGAAAATACGTCAATAAACGAGCATACGTGGTTATTTTGAACTAAAATGCCAATAATTTTGTCCCAGAGTCCCTCCAACGAAAACGGTTATAAAGTAAAGTATTTATCCACTCGTGATTATATGAAAACTAAACTTATTTTAATTTTGGCAATAGTAGTAGTGCTTTTTCTGGCTGGATTGATTTATTTTGTTAATACGGGACAGCAGAGAGCAGAAAGCGAGTTGCTGAAAGAAAATCCCAATTTTCATACGGTTCCTGAGGGCGGCGCCTGCCGCGATGGTAAAGGAGACTGCCAAGGCGGATTGACCTGCACGGATGGGATTTGCACCAAATATTGACTATCAGTGTAAAATGATTTAATATACTTCATAAAAATTTTAAGTGAAATGGCTTGCGTACGAAACCGCTTTAGCTGGATTTTTTAGTTGGCAGTATGTCATTCGGCCTTTTTGCTGCGGTAAAAATCCCGGGGAAAAATAGCTGCGCAGCGGCCTTTTTTCTAAAAAAGCCCGGGGAAAAAGGTTGATACCTCGCCCTTTAGGGCAACATATGTCGCCCTTAATTGGCGAGCGAGTACGCGAGCCGAATCTGGTTACAAACTATTGGATACCCAGTCTTCAGGCCTGGCAATATGTCATTTTTTTATATGCGCAGGACACTTCGAAATGAACTCGCATCGGTTGCACTGCCACCCCACTTTGGGAGGAAATAGCCCCACTTGCTTGTGCCCTTCGATTTGATGCGCGATGCGCTGGGCTTTTTGCACAGCCGCACGGGCATTTTCGGGATCAAGTTTCACTTTAACGGTTTTTTGATGCGCTAAATAATGCCATTGCAATTCTATTTCGGACAAGGGAGCGTACGCATGGGCGGCCATGGACCCATACAGCATGGCCTGAAAATCCGTTGCGAGGGCTTTCTCTCCCAACTTTCGTGTTCCCGTCTTGTAATCATGGATGATGATTTTGGTTTCGCTGGGTTGGGAAACGCGATCCAGAAAACCAATCAACCATTGCTTGCGCGCCGGGTTTAATGGAAAAAGGAGTTTTTTTTCTATTCCAATGGTGGGTTCACGTTTCGCGGAAAAAATGGTTTCATAATACCACTTGCTCGTATCCATGCTTTTCTGCACGAACGTGTTCAATTCTTCTCGGGATGGAGGTTGAGGGGCCTCTTTCAGCATCGCATTCCACGTTTCAGGAAGGACTTCTTCCATTTTTTCCCAGGTAACGGGTTTTTTCTTCAATTCCTGGGTGTGCGCCCACTCCAACAACGAGTGAACCACGCTCCCGCACGCCATGGACAAATCCAATGTCACTTCTTCCGGAACCGGCGTTTTCCATACGTACGTGTGGGCGTAATACTGGGGGCAGGAATCAAACTTGGATAACGAGGAATAGGAATAGGGGCTTGGCATCACTATTCACCCGTTTTTTTAGTTAAGTGGTGCCGTGCCAGCGGTACCACGCGATCGGTGCGGCCGGACGAAAACGGCCAAGAGTAAGAATAGGGGCTTGGCATTTTTTGATAAGGGAAATGCCCGTTTTAAGCCTGCGTCTTGCGTTCCGCCGATCGTTGGAAATTTTCTCTAGGTTTTTCAATCTTCTGGCTACCTTCCGCACTAATGTCTTTTCGTATTAAATTTACCCAAGCCTTTCGAGATGAATACTATGCGCTGGAAAAAGTGGAAAAAGAACGGGTGTATGCATTCGTTTCGCAACTTAAGGAAAATCCATTAATGGTCGGAAAACCATTGGGCTTTCGTTTTTTGCGTGAAAAGAAATTCAATGGTAAACGATTGTATTTTTTAGTCTATGAAGAGTGGTTAATCGTTCTCTTGACTCGGCTTTCCGATAAAAAAGGGCAATCTGAAACAATTGCGTGGATTAAGGAAAATCTCCCTGACCTACGCACCTATGTTAGGGGACTAGTTGAAAAAGACTTTAATGATCCAGGCTATCCCACTCATACACGCGACCATGTTTAATATCGTCAAATGCTTCTTTGAATTGGTCCAGCAGCGTTTCTTCTTTCTTCCCTTTTTTAATGGTCTTAGTACTGTGAATCGTTTGTGTTCGTGCCTTCATGTCTATACTCGATCTTTCGATTTTAAAAACCTAACAAAAACTTTTGGGCACTTTCTGAGAAAAATGCCTTTTTAATAGACTTTTTCCCGGTTTAGGGTCGTTTTCGGGAGAACCCTTCCTGCTTTGAGCAGGTAGATGAATCCCCGCTGTTCATTCCTTTCTTGTTGCATCCTTCATCCCAGTTTCATAAAGACGCGGGGCACTTCAGTGCCCCGTAGTTCACACCAGAAGCGAGAGTATGCTTCACTTTTCATTCGGTCTATTTTGCGTCGAAATCCAGCGTTATCTATTGCTCAAATCAGCCAAGCTGCGAACTACATGCCCTTGGACGTTCTACAAGCCTATTTGGACTATTTAGTTTCCACCCGCGAAATACGAGCCTTTCAGGTCGGAAAAGTGAAAATGTATGAGCAATTCATCAAAATCATCGACATCAAG
The DNA here is from genome assembly GCA_020053155.1 of Nitrososphaerota archaeon. GTDB lineage: Archaea > Iainarchaeota > Iainarchaeia > Iainarchaeales > VGJJ01 > VGJJ01. The sequence continues at coordinate 751 of JAGVNS010000013.1, read as the reverse complement.
GATTCATACGAAAAGGAATTGGGAGATAAAACCTATTCTTTTACCGAAATCAAAAACGAGCACGGCCACATGGTTCTTATTCAAGAACTCCAAAAGGACGAATATGGTCATGCCGAACCTATTGGGGGCATCCTTATTCCGATCAATCAACTAGGCCCGTTTGTTGATGCCTTGCTGGACGCGAAATTTAAGGAATAATAATCTTTAGCTAAATTCGAACGAGATAATTAAGGAAATCTATTGTAGTCCTCGAAGTTCTCTTGCGAGGTTTTGGTAAGCTCGATTGAGGATGGTTTCGAGTTCGTTTATTTCGATTCCCATTTGTTCGGCTACTTCTATTCGGTCGTTTCCTTCGAAGAATGTTGCCATGATTGCTTGGCGTTGGTCGGCGGGTAGTTTTTCGATTGCTTTTTGGGTGAGTGTTTGTTGTTCGCGTCGTTGGGATTCGCTTACGGGCGTTTCGGTTGTTCCTGCGATTTGTTTTGATCCTTTTTCGGCGCGCATCTCGATCGCTGTGATGAGTCCTCGTCCCCTGAATTCAGCTAGTAATCCATTTCTCACAAATGACCAATAGCGTTGAAGGGCTATTCGGATCAGTTCAGTTTGATTGGTACGCCATACGGGGTCGTTCCATAGTGCTTTCATTCGGTCGCTGAATCTTTTGGCGTATTCGGGGTCTGTTTCTCGGAGTCTTTTGCTTTCTGCTCTTGCTTTTGCGATGTTGGCTCTTGCTCTTTTGGCGTATTCGGGG
>JAGVNS010000062.1 GCA_020053155.1 Nitrososphaerota archaeon | reverse complement strand
GGAAAGACCCTCCGTTTTTCGCACAAACAAAAAACGGGGCTTTCCCACTAAAATTTTACCTAAAAAGTGGAGTCATAAGGCCTGTCACACAACAGGTAGTGGTACATTTCTGTTTGATCCGTTATACCCCATATCCGTGCGTACTTGGTGAAATAGTGATTGAGGACTTGTGCGCGGGTCATGCCTCGACCAAACAGAACGGCTGCACGGCCTACTGAGACGCGGTTAAATCGGTGCGTCGTGGAGGTCTTCGGTATACCAGGAATAACTGGGGAAGGAACGATCTGGTTTCCCCCGATGGGTCTCTGTTCATATCCCGTCGCAGTCTTCACGTTTCGGAAACCCGGTTTAGGGGAGGGAATACTAAATCGTTGTTTTCGGCGACCCATACTTACTGACCCATTCAGGGGGTTATAAAGAATCATGTAAAACCGGGTATCAAGTCCTAAGAAAGCCAAATCCCTAAGACGGTTATTTATCGCTCAAGCTCCTGAAAACGAGTCGTTCAGTTTGTATGAACGAATTGAACAAAGCCCTTTTATCTATCTTGCAACGACCCAGGTGGATGAATAGGACTCCTTTAAATTTTCCAATATTTTCTAAACCATACAACTTTCTTTTTCTCGTTTTTTGACCCAAATCAATGGTTTTTTCATGACACAAACCCCATGGATGTCCCCTTCTCCCGATTTTAGTGACGATGGGTGGCATTGTGCTTTTTATGCTCGAAATCATTTTCCAATCCCATGCGTTCCCGAATGAACACGAAAGGGCAGGAATCCGCTCCCTTTGAATTGCTCATTGCGGTTATTTTGATGGGATTTGTTTTGTTTGCAGGGTATCAGGCCATTGGCCGTTTGCACGAGCAGACGTGCACCAATACCATTAACGCCGCTCTCGAATCAATGGGTCGAAATTTGCAGAACGTGGCAACGGGAAAAGGTACGGCCCAGATTCATTTTTCGTTTTCCGAGTGTTCGGCAAAAATAAACGATTGTGAAAATTTTCAAGCGCTCTCCCAGACAGGAGATGTGGAGTGCGTGCGCTTGCTGGATAGTACCGACCCCAACGTCTGTTCCAGCTTTTGTTCGTCCGCCCGAAGCATCTGTTCGTTGCTCCAATACAAGAGCACGCGCAACACGTTCACGAAGTGCGTGGACATTTCCCCCAGCACCTCTTTTCCCGCGGAGGGGAGCGGTCAGTGCCCCGACCGGCAGGCCGACGATTGGTATCTGCAGGATTTTACGGCGAGCACGATTCAACAAGGGTCGTATTCCTTTCTCAAAGTATCTGATTTGACGGCCAGCGTTCCCGTGGTGTGTGCGTATCTGAAAGGCAAAAAACCCATTTCTTCGGATGATGGGCAGGATGATGGTTCATGATTGAATTCACCCTCTCCAAAATCAATCTTCTCATCCTTGTCATCGCTCTCTTTTCCATCATTTCCTTTTTTGCGTTGAACACTGGAAAGATTTTTTTGGTGGGGGAAGTAAAGCAGGAGATGGAAAAATACGCCCTCACGTTGAATGGCATGATTGTCGCTCCCACTACCTGTGACAGCAAGCCCTTTGCCATTCCCCCCAAATTCACGAGTTTTGGGAACAGCATTTTCTACACCCTCAAAATAAGCCGTGCCCCGGATGGTGCGGGTTCCCGGCTCATTTTTTCCGTGAGCGACATCAAGTCGCCCGAAAACGTGTTGGCCGCCTCCTCTCTCTCCACGGACGCCACGATTGTGGTGTACGATTTAATTAACGGCCAGGTAACCCCCCTTGATGATTTTGTGGAGCTGGTGTTAGACCCCCAATCCGTTCCTCCGCGCAATGCGTTTTACGCCGTCAAGAGCGTGAAGGCGGGGAATGAGACCCTTCATCTTTTTCCATGTGCCATTACGGCGAACAGCCAAACGTGTTTCGGGGATGGAAGCATCAAGAACCAGGTCAACAACTACCTTATCATGGTTGTGGGCGGAGAGCAAGGATTCATATGTTAACCCGGTTAGTCCGTCAGCGCGGATACTTAGGTCCCATTGGGGATGACATTCCCAGTTTGATTCCCATACTCGTGGGGCTTATCACTTTTTTTGCGGCGTTCACGTTTACGCTGAATGAATACAACTCCTGCACCCAATCCTTTTCCGCGGATAGGGATACCCTCATCATTGCCAATGCGTTAAAAGGAGACAGTTATGTTGCAACTTTTGGGGAGTTTGATTCCGCCTGCAAAGGACTCCGCGTTCGCGGTCTGAACTACGTGGCGGGAATAATTGAATCCTCTCGCTGGCAGTTCATTACGCAGGATGCACAGGACCAGGATCTTCCCAAACTGGCTGTGATGGCCAACTATTTTTATGTGATGGAGGAAAACGCCATTCCCAACTCCCTCCAATGTGCCGGCGGACTTGATACTCCCGTTACGGTGGATGCGCTCACCCATGTTCTTTCCAACCGTCCTTTCATCGTATTGTCTTTTCCCATCGCCCTGCAGGTTGATTTTGTGGTGGTTCCCGCCACGCTGGTGGTGATTACGTGGAGAGTTTAATAAAAAAAAATAAGCAAAAAAGCCGGGCGCAGGCCGCTGTCACCGATGCATTGTTTTTGCTGGTCATCATCTCCTCCCTTACGGGTTTTCTTTTTTTGTTCGCGGCCAATTACGGGAAAGGGATATCCGATCAAGTGAATAGGAACGATTCTTTCGAATTCGTCTCCAGTGCGTTGAAAACCATCATGTACCAGAGCGTTCCCAGGGATTCCAACCAGGTAATCAACGTCTTGAATCCCGACTATGAGCAGGAGGTGGATTACCTCATGGCCCTCGTCAAGGAGGATTATGCGGATGACCAAAACCTGTCCGAAAACACCAAACGCAGTCTCGCGCGTTCCGTGTATCAGGTCATGCTTCCCGTCGCGGATACGCAGGATTACCTTTTTTCCATTCAGACGGCCCAAAAGTATGTACTCATGATTTTATGGCGGACCAAATTTGAGGTTATGCAAGTGGATGGGAAGGATATTCGGTTTCAGAACGTGAAGCCCACTTGCAATCCAGAGGACATACTCGACCCTTCCGCATGCGAGTCGCACCAGATGTTTTTCTGCGAACCAGGGATTTCAGATAATTCGGTACAAAAACTTTTTCTGCGAGTGGGAACGACTACGCAAGCCCAATCATTAGTGAACATGGTGGAGTTCTCCGGCAATTCTCTCTTACTTGCGCTGGACACCACTGAAATCCGCGCGGGAGTCATCTTAGCGGCGTGGACGGCCACCGACATCCCCAAAGGAGAATTCGACCCCTTGAAGTGCACTCTACTCAATTTGGCAGACATCGTTTAGCGTGCGGTGTTGCATGATTCGCTAAAAACATTTTTTTTGTTTGGAATTATTTGGAATTAAATAGTCGAATCTT
>JAGVNS010000083.1 GCA_020053155.1 Nitrososphaerota archaeon | reverse complement strand
AGGATGGAAAAAGGACACATCCAAAATTGATAAAACAAGTGAACTCTCCAATGAGATGAAAGAAATGATTCGCCTCATCGAAAAAGAAACCGGCGGAAGAGTCGCGGGATTGTCGAATGGGGCGGAGAGAGAAAAGATATTGTTTTTTGAAGCGCCTACTCTTTCATCTCCTCTAAAACTTGTAGAATAATGTCAGGGTTCACCTCAATCAGGTAAGAACCCTTGAGTGTTTTTACTTTCCCTATTTTTTCTAATAAAACAAATGGTGTAAGATTGGTTCGTTCTTTTTTATCATACGTGAGAGCGCGCATCACTTCCGAAAGAGGAATAATTGAGGGGATTCGTATGGGGAGTTTTTGTTGCGAAAGAATTTTTTCATGCTGGGTAATCAATTCCAAAGAAGCAAACTCCATTTTGTGAGAGATTCGTGCAGCTGCCACCATTCCAATACTTACCGCCTCCCCATGCGTCAATTGGTGATGTGAAATCGTCTCCAATGTGTGACCAATCGTATGCCCATACAGCAAAACGGACCCCTCTTTTTGCTCTAAAGGGTCTTTTTCCACAAGTTTGATTTTGAGTCGAATGGTTTCTTCGACTATTTTTTCATAAACTCCTTCTGCAATCAGGCTCAACAAATCTTGAGAGCCGCAAAATCCGTGTTTGATGGCTTCGGCCATTCCCGACTGATATTCTCTCTTCGGCAATGTCTGTACGAGCGTGGTGTCAATGTAAATGAACTCCGGCTCGTAAAACGTTCCAAGTAAATTCTTTCCATGAGTAGTGTTAACAGCTTGCTTCCCTCCCGTGGTACTATCTACTTGGCTCGTGACAGTGGTTGGGATATGAACAAAACGAATTCCTCGCATAAGAATAGAAGCCAAAAACCCTGCCACGTTCCCAACGACTCCACCCCCCAAAACGACTAAACAGGAACGCTTCGTTATTTTTAGGTCCAACACGCGATTTGCCATTTCATTCAGAGTTGTAAATGTTTTCGTGCGTTCTCCTTCTGGAAAGGACACAATATTGACCCTTAATCCGGCCCCGCGTAAAGTATCCAGGAGTTTATTCCCATAAACAGATTGCACATGAGTGTCGGTGACAATGATGTATTGATCGGCCTTCATTTCTTTGAGACGCAGAGGGATGTCTACAAAAAGGTTTTTTCCCAAAAGGATGGGGCAAATAAGTGATTCACCACTCCCTTGATAGTCAAATTCTGCAAGAGTGGGAATGGGAGTTAGAATCCGATATTTTCGATTGCGAATGAATGGTTTTAGAAATTTATTTTCGGGAATTGTTTGAAGCAATTCAACCGAGTATTCCAGATTGGAAGGATGTATGAGAGTGAAAATGAGTTTTTGGGCCGTACGGATGGCCATCCTCCCCATTTCTTCAGGATTACTGTCAACGGTGGAAAGAAGTCTCCCTTTTTGCACGGCTAATTTACCTGCATGCGTGGCGTCGAATCCCGAAACCAAAATATTTGGACGATTTAATTCGTAAAGGGCCGTTAGACATCCCATTGCCATGTTGTCGCTGGTGCAAAAAATGGCTTGAATTTTGGAATACTTTCCAAGTATTTCTCGCGTCTTCTCATGTGCTTTGTTTTCGTCAAATTCCGCCGAAACGATTTTTTTAATTTTTAGGCGAGAGCCGATGGCATCCCTAAATCCCTTCACCCGCCTTACATATGAACCATGGGAATGACCTTGAATAATGCCAATAGGACTTCCTTTTCGCAGTTTTTGACAAAATAATTTTCCAGTCTGGTATCCTCCCGAGTAATCGTCAAATCCGATAAAAGTGTATTTGAGTTTGTGCCGTGCGATTTCCTTTTCGTCTAGTCGGGAATCAATGATAATTACTGGAATGCCTTTTTTGTTTGCTTTTTTCACCACCGAAGCAAGCTTCGTAGGGTGTGCAGGTGCCAGGATTAGCACGTTCACATTTTCCCGTACTAGTTGTTCTCCCATTTTTTGCTGGGTTGAAAAATCAAGCCCGTGTTGGGGAGAAAGGCAATGGAGACGAAGGTGGGGGTATTGCCGAATCGCTTCTTCTAATCCTTTTCGAACGTGAATGGCCCAAAAAGAATTACTTTCATCTTTGAGTAAAGCTCCAATCGTAAAAACCGTGGAAAGGGTTTGGGGCGTAAGTAGTGTGCGCTGCATAAATAACACTCGTTTTCCCCCAATATAAAATGGGGTTATGTATTGGACGTTTGCTTTATGAAAGGTGGGGGAGCAGTCCTTTTTCAACCACTGAAAAAGGAATTTTTTGACCCGTAAATAATTCTAATTGAAAGAGTGCTTGATAAATAAGCATGCGATACCCCGGAATGGGAATCCCTTTTCTCTTTTTGGTCATTTTCAATAACCGGGTTTCAACGGGGTCAAACACAATGTCCATAACGACCTGTCCCGGATGCAAAAATTCTTCTTTCACCACCGATACATGCGGGTCTCCATGCCCCACCGTCGTGGCGTTAATTATTACGTCAGCGCGCTTTCCCTTCCACGACGCTTCGGTTGCCCATGATAAGCCAAACGTTTTGGATAATTCTTTTGCCTTATTAGGAGAACGATTAATGATGGTGGCATGAGCCCCTTTCTCACTCAGACCATACGCGATGGCTCGAGCTGCACCGCCCGCACCAAAAAGTAATACCGTTTTTCCTTTCAACGAAATTTTTTCTTCCAACGCTGCCATCGCCCCAATCCAATCCGAATTGTACCCGGTGAGTTTTCCATCCTTATTTATAATCGTGTTTACGGCCCCAATCTTTTTGGCAATGGGATCAATATAATCCAAATAATTCATGACTTCCACCTTGTAGGGGGTTGAAACGGTGGCTCCGCGAATGTTTAACCCACGTATGCCCGATACCGCCATCTCAATATCGTCCACTATAAATGGTACTTGGAGAAAATTCAAACGCGACTTTTCATACGCCGCATTGTACATCAATGCGCTTAACTTGCCGTGCTTTTTTGCAATATTTGCGACCACTTTTGTTTCATAATTAACAATCATATCGGTGAGACCTGAACGCACTTAATAAGCCATTCCTTTTTATATGAACAGATTGCTACTATCCAGCAAGGCTTGGGGGATAGGCACTCATGGGGAAAAATAAATTGGAAGTGTGTAAAGAAACGAGGAAACGCGCATCGGATGCGCTTTACCGCGCGCTCCAAAAAGTATGGGGAACAAATAAACCCATTTCCGAAGCACTCGTGCGCGATGAATGGCTTTTGGAACTTCGAAAGGACGAAAACCTTCTCCCGGATGGTTGGTATGAGCCCCCACCCCATGGTATGGCGGTATTGTTTGGAACGGACGAGGAAGGGAAAACGAACCGGGTGAATTTCATGAGTCTACGGGACGAAAAAAACTGGCCCAAAGAGGAAGTTTTGCTCGATCGGGAGAGAGGAATCATTGCGGTATATGCCTCCCCGGTAGACAAAAAAACGGGCATTATTGGGGATTTCGGGATGACCATTTATCTGGGAAAAAATCCTGAAATAATTGCGCATCTTCAAGCATGCTATGCCCTCAATCAGGAAACGTTCAGACAAGTAAAGTCTGGTGTTGAATTTAACACCCTTTATCATTTTACCATTGAGCGCATGAAAGGAAAGGGATTGTCAAATGATGTTGAAACGCGAACCGTTCAGTCCGCGGGAAACATTGGACATACTATCCCGGGGTCCTATGAGGATTGGACCCCTATTGAACGCCAAATAATCCAGTCGCAGCACATGGTTGAAATCAAAAATTTGATTAGCCAAAAAAGGAAATACGTGAATGGGGAAGAATCATTTCGTGTACGGAATGGAATGGCCTTCAGTATCGAATCCCGTCCCCGCGTCCGTGGAAAACCACACATTCCCATGACCTTGTTCCATCAAATCTGTTTGGTTCATGAAGATGGCAAGAAAGAACTGCTGAGCGATTTCGAGGAGATATTCAAACTCATGGGAATGGATTATATGCAAACGGTGGGGGAGTAAAAAGTATGAAATATCACGAGTTTGTGGATTATACGAAACTAGACCCGGTGAAAAAGGCCGCGATTGACAAATTTGGTCCGGGCATTGGTTCGATTGAACGATTGGGGATGCGCATCATTCCCGAGACCCTTGGAGAATCGGCGATTGCAATTGAAATTAAAAACATGGATTATTATTTAGCATTCAATGTAGAAGGATTGGGCACTAAAAACTTGATTGCCGATTCAATGTACCGCGATTCGCGCGGGGGAAAATTATCTTATTTCGAAAACATTGGAAAAGACACCGTCGCCATGTCCACAAACGATTTGTCTTCCATTGGGGCCGACCCCTTCGTGTATGGGGACATTCTCTCCACGCACAACAGTGATTGGTTTGAAGGACGCGGCGATAAAGCGCAAGCTCTGTTGGAAGGATTCAAACGCGCCAGTGATGAAATTGGCATGCCCATTCCATGCGGGGAAACCCCTTCCCTGAAAGGAATCATCACTCCCGGCACGCTTGACATGGCGGGTGCGAGCGTGGGAATCATTCAACCCAAAAAGAATTTGACCATTGGACAAAAACTCCAAGCCGGAGACATCATTTTTGGTCTGGACGCAAGCGGAGTGCACAGCAATGGGATTTCACTAATTCGTGCTACGGCCGAAAAACTCCCCGAGGGGTATTTTACTTCGCTCCCTTCTGGAAAAATGGTGGGAGAGGAAATATTGATTCCCACCCACCTCTATTCGCGCGTGCTCATGGACATGCTGAAGGAAACCGAAATCCACTACATGCAACCCATTACGGGTCACGGATGGAAAAAAATAATGCGGAACCGAAAACCCTTCACGTATCGCATTCATTTCATTCCACAGCCCACTGAAATTTTTACTTTTTTGCAAGAAAAAGCAGGGCTGAATGATGAAGAAGCGTATTACACGTGGAACATGGGCATCGGATACGTTCTCATCGCTCCAAAAGAAAGCAAAGAATCCCTTTTTGGCGTGGGAAAAAAACACGGAATTGGAATGCATGAATTAGGTGTGGTTGAGGAAGGGAAAAAGAGCGTGATATTGGAACCAAAAAAAGTAACGTATTGGCCAGATTAATTTTTTCTTTTATTCAACCGTTTATTTCTCAGAAATGGCTCCGAACGTATTCCACCGCATTCTGAAACACTTTGAATCCAGGCCCTTCGCTTGGAATGGATTTTCCTTCGCGCAACAACTGTTCTTTTTGAAGGGTCCAATCCGGGAGTTGCGTAAAAAACAACGCACGCTCGGGGTGGGGCATCAATCCCAAAATCAATCCGGTTTCATCCGTTATTCCCGCAATGTCTTGCAGTGCCCCATTTGGATTGTAAGGCAGTCCCTGACTCTGCGAAACCGTTCCCTGAACGTACTTCAATGCCACCTGTTTTTTTTCGTTCAATTTTTTTAACACGTTTTCGGGCGCGTAAAACTTCCCTTCTCCGTGCGCAATGGGCATGCTCAACGTATCCATGCCTTTCAACCAGGGAGAATCATTCGCCACTTTCAAATCCACCCACCTACACGTGTAACGGTTATTGTCATTGTGCATCAGCGCGGCCTGCTTTTCCCCGTATTTTTTGTTTTGGGCTGGGACCAATCCTAAATTCGTGATGATTTGGAAACCATTGCATATTCCAATAATGAGCTTCTTGTCTCCCACAAATTTGGAAATTTCATTCCACAGGTTGTTTTTCACTTTGTTGGCAAACGCATTCCCACTTCCTAAATTGTCTCCATAGGAAAATCCCCCAGGGAATGCTAGAATATGATAGTCATCCACTTTTTTCTTTTTGGAAATAATGTCATTGATGTGCACAATCTCTGCTTTCGCACCCGCTTTCTCGAACGCGAAGCGAGTTTCTTCGTCGCAGTTGATTCCGTACCCGGTTATCACCAACACGCGGGGGTTCATACTAAAAATCCCCCAATGGCCGCTTGTACGCCCGTTCCAACTCTGCAATGGACGCGTTTACAATCGTCTCATTTTTGTGACGAATGGACAAATGATCCCCTTTTACTACCCCTATCTTTCTTACCGCGCTCCCCATGTGCTGTTCAAACGGTTGGGCATTGGCTGGATTGACGGTGATGAGTACCCTTCCCAGGGATTCCGAAAAAAGGATTTCGGTAGAGGAAAGATTCGTTGTTTCCAGTTCGATTTCCATCCCCTTCTTTCCAGCAATCGCCGTCTTTGCCAGTCCTACGCTCAACCCACCGTATTCCAGGGGGTATGCGGATGCAATCCAATTTTGCCGGATGGAATATGCCAATGCCACATAGGATTTCCAGGATGCGGTCGGATTCTCGAGCGTGGGAACGGTCTT
>JAGVNS010000151.1 GCA_020053155.1 Nitrososphaerota archaeon | reverse complement strand
CCCCCATACTACCGTGTGCGGTTGGCACAATAGGGATTAATTCATGGACACAATCAATTCCTAATTGTTCATGCACCATTTTTCGTATTTCAGGAATGCGCTCATTGATTATTTTTTCTCCCAAATGACGCACGTCCAGAAAAACGTGGTCCTTTTTTGGGCCGCCCCCCCTTTTTTCGTTTATTTCTACCATAATGGCGCGCGCAATCACATCCCTTGATGCGAGCTCCATTTTTTGGGGGGCGTATTTTTTCATGAAACGCTCCCCTTTTCCGTTAAGTAAAAACGCCCCTTCTCCCCGCGAGGCTTCGCTGACCAAAAACCCTTTCCCATACATTCCACTTGGATGAAACTGGACCATTTCCATATCCTCCAAGGGCAAGCCGGCATTGAATGCCAGCGCAAGCCCGTCTCCCGTGCAAATGCGCGCGTTGCTAGTGACGGAAAACGCTCTCCCATATCCCCCCGTCGCTAACAACACGGATTTGGCTCGAATCAACACTAACTTCCCCTTTCTAATGTCCCAGACCATCGTCCCATGGCACGCATTGTTTTCCAAAATAAGGTTGAGGCAATAGTATTCGGGGTAGATGGTTGGGCTTGCTTTCATGAGTTGGTCATAGAGCGTGTGCAGGAGCATATGTCCCGTGCGGTCGGCCGCATAGCACGTACGAGGAATGGTTTGTCCCCCAAAAAAACGCTGAGCAATTTCCCCTTTGTTCGTTCTCGAGAAAACAGCTCCCCAGCTTTCCAGTTCTATGATGCGTTGCGGGGCATCCTTGCACAATATTTCAATGGCATCTTGGTCCCCCAAAAAGTCGCTCCCATATACCGTGTCCCGGAAATGTTTTTTCCAATCATCATCTTTCCCAATTGCGGCATTGATTCCTCCTGCCGCGGCAACCGAATGCGAGCGTACCGGTTGTACTTTGGAAACGATTCCCACATCCATTCCTAAATTCCGTGCCTCAATCGCCGCACGCTGCCCCGCCAACCCCGCACCAATAATGAGAACGTCGTGCGAAAGGGAGTGCATGACGCGAGCAACGGTTGTGAGAATTTAAGGGTGCTGTCCCTAAAAAAACGTCCATTACTTCCCTTTCCAGTGTACTATTCGATGTTCGATTTGCATGAACCCTTTGTTGAGAATAAATCCAACGATTCCTGCCGCAAAAATATAGGAATACATTTCCCCCACGCGGTATACCAGTTGGGCGTCCATGATTTGGCGGCCCAAACCATATGTTGTTCCCACAAACATTTCGGCCACAACCACAATAATGAGCGAAAGGGAAATGGCCACCCGCATTCCAGTAAATATCTGGGGCAACGCTTCCGGGAAAATGATTTTAGTCATCGTGTCCAGTCCTGACACGTGCATGGTTTTGGCGGCCTTGAGACGAAGTTCTTTTCCCAAATGTACCCCATACATGGCGTTGACAATCAAAACCAGTCCGGCTGACCAGGCGGACAAGGCAATTTTGGATTCATCCCCAATTCCAAAAACGAGCAAAAACAATGGAAAGAGGGCCGTGGCAGGAATGCTGCGGAAAAATTCGACGACAAATTCGAGAGAGGAATATATCCTATTCGAATATCCCATCAGGAGGCCGATGGGAATGCCAATAATGCATGCCACCAGAAACCCCGCAAGGGTTCGATACAGGGTTGCCAAAACGTGCCCGATAATTTCTCCCGAAAATACCAGTAGTAGCAGTGCGGAAACGAATTCAATGGGAGTTGGAACGAATAATTTGGACACAAAATGAAAATGGGTAATAATACTCCAAAATAGGAGGATACTAATGGGAACAATAAATGGAAGGAGCCTCTTCCTATTCATTTTCAAACATCCTCAACACTTTTTGGCGAATTCGGAAGAATGCCTGCGTGGACAGCATGCTTAATTTCCGGGGGCGCGGTAGGTTGATGGATATAATCTCTTTTACTCGGGCAGGGAGTCGTGAAAGCACGATGATTTTATCCGCCAGAAAAATGGCTTCGTCCACATCATGACTTACAAAAAGAGTAGTCTTCTTGGTTTCCTTCCAAATATTCAACAAATACATCTCCATCTTGCGCGTGGTGGAATAATCCAGTGAGCTGAACGGTTCGTCCATGATGAGCAAATCGGGGTTATAGGCATAGGCACGGCAGATAGCCACCAATTGTTTCTGCCCCCCTGATAATTCATAAAAGTATTTTTCTTTATGCTCCAGCAATCCCACCTTTTTCAAAAGATTTTCAGCAATCCGAGTGGCCTGGGGGGAAGACACGTGCAGTATCTCCAAAGGGAACAGCACATTTTCTATGGCCGTGCGCCAGGGCATCATGCTCTCGTTGTAGTTTTGGAACACGAATCCCACTTTAGCGTGGCCGGGGGGTTTCCCTTCCACTCGAACCATTCCCATGGTCGATAATTCAATCCCCGCCAGAATGTTAAGAAGGGTCGTCTTCCCACTTCCATTGGGCCCGAAAAACGTTACAAATTCCCCTTTTTGGATGCGAAGGGAAATATCGTCCAACACACAGAGGGGTTGACCTCCTTGTTTGTGAAAAGTTTTGCCGACTCTATCTACTTTAATGAAATCCATGGTTTTCAAATCCCCCAAAAGACGATAACTCTATTATTGCTAAAACGCTGCGATGCGGTTATGGCGCATACAAAATGGATTGAACTTCCACGCGCTGACTCAATTCCCCCAATTCATACAAACGGTCAGCATACTCCTGCTCCGTTTTCATATTCAACAGGTAATAGGGAACGGTGTAAGTGAGGCTGACTTTTTGGGCTACCTCTTCATCTAACTTCATGTATTTAGCGAGAATACGCCTGGAATCCTTTTCATTTTCCTGCAGATAGACCATCCCGCGGGAGAGGGCACGAATGGCTCGTGCGGCTACACTCGGTTTTTCGCTCAGGAAACGTTTGGAGATGGTGGCGGTATTCTGTTCATTGTTCAATAACTCAGCATATACCCCCCCATACACTTTCCTTGCTTTCTCATTAACCAACGCAATGGTAACGCTGGGTTCATACGCATGCAGCGCATCAATGGAACCGCTTTCCAACGCGGCTAATTGGGTTGGAGGAGCCAGTTGAATGAATTTGATCGACTGCGCGTCAATTCCCTTTTGTTCCAAAAAAACATTCAGAAGATGCGTAGCCGTACTCCCGGGAAATACACCAATCTTTTTTCCTTCCAGTTGCTTAAGCTCCGTTATTTCCGAATCCGGACGAACAATGATGGAATCAAACGGCTTTCCGATAATGGGGGGATTTTGGGCGCCAAAAATAACGAGTTTTCCCGGGTCCAAAATTTCAACGGTTAAAACGGGAATGGCGGATGATACGGCCACCATGTCCACATCCCCCCGAATGAGGGCTTCAATTTCCTGATTGCTGGATTGGAGGGGAATAAATTCCACATCCAAACCCTCTTCCCCGAAATAATCATATTCTTGAGCTATGAATACATGATGGGCTCCGGTGACGGGTATATAAGCCACTTTCACCAGTGGACGCGAAATTTCTTTTCCATCGGCTGTATTATTCAATGCAAAATACCCCATTCCTAAAATGACAACGACAACGATGGCTATTGCCACACCCCCCCATTTCATACCCATACTCATCCTACATAATGACTCGTATCGGGTTATTTATTATATGTTGTGAGTATCTTTACAACAAAACGAGTAGTTTTTAATGAGGAACAATGGAATATTCCAACGTGGATACCAATTTGCTGAAACAAATAGGGTTTTCCGAAAGCGAATCCCAGACCTACTTGGCCCTTCTCCGCTTGCGGAACGCCCATGCAGGAAAAATAAGCAAATCCTCCCAACTGAACCGAACCACCACATATGACGCGTTGAACCGTCTAATCGAAAAGGGACTTGTCACTCAAGCGATAACCAACAACAGGCGGACGTTCCAACCTATTCACCCTTCACAAATATTAGAGCGCGTGAAAAATATGGAAGAAACGGCAAAAGAGATTATTCCTGAATTAACTAAACTGTATGACAGCAGTGAAAAACCCGTTGAAGAAACAGTGGTATATTGCGGACGAAAAGGAATTAAACATATTTTATTTGACATCCTCAAATGCAAAGAGTATGTTGGGATGGGATTTAGTCGATACTTCTTAGAAAATATGAAACATGATTTTATTTCTTTTCAAAAAAGAAAAAAAGAACTCAAAACAAAAGCGCGTGTTATCTTGGCGGAGTCCGCTCGCGATACCGAAGAAGTGAAGATTGGTTTTTCAAATGTCAAATATATACCGGATGAATATGCATCCATCACCACGAGTTTTGCATATGGAAATCAAGTAGCCTACATCATCTGGATGCAAACCCCTATTGCAACCGTAATAACCAGTGAAATCGTCGCGCAAAGCTATCGGAACAATTTTGAGCTGATGTGGAAAGTAGCCAAACCCTGAGCGATTAGCCCGAACGCGGCATGGAAACCGATTGGTATAATTTCAGCCATTCCTTGGCAATGCTCTTTTTGCCGTATTGCGTGGCCCACTTTTTGGCTTTGCTTGAAAGTTTCTTTTGCAATGTGGGGTTTTTGATGAGCTTTTCTATTTTTTCCGCACAATCCGTTGGGTTCCCATTCTCAAACAACAATCCCCGCTCGTTTTTTCCCAGTGCAATGGGAATGGCACGCTTGTTGCACCCTACAACGGCAAGTCCCATGGCCATGGATTCCACCACATACAGCCCAAATGTTTCCATGGGGGAAGGGGCCACGAGAATGTGGTAGGGTTTGACAACCTTCACAAGCTTTTTTTGGGGATAAAACGTGTCAAAATGCACCCATTTGGAAATGCCTAAATCCTTCGCTTGCTTTTTCAATGGTTCTTTCGCCGGCCCCTCCCCCACAATGTGCAATTCCGTGTCGATTCCTTTTTTTCGAAGGAGCTTCAATGCATCCACGGCCACATCAATGCGCTTTTCGAAACTGACGCGACTGTAATATACTAAATGAGTTGTTTTTCCTTTCTTCTTTTTGACTTTTGTGTTGGCAAAAAGGTCGTAATCAATGGCATTAGTGAGTACGTTAACGTTTCGAAATCCATGCTCCCCCAGCTCTTCAGCCAAAACTTGGGTAGGGGTCGTGATGAGGTCACACTTCCCATAGAAATGCCGGGTATATGCCCACGTAATCTGTTTGAAAATGGGAGAATGTTTTAGTTTTGGGATGGGAACGTAATCCAAAAAATCTGAAATGAGCGTGTGAAAGGTCCCAATCACTGGAATTTTATTTTTTCGTGCGAGTTCGATTCCTTTTTTGGCAACAAAGAAAGGCGTGTGAATGTGCACCACTTCCGGATTAAAGTTTTCAAAGGCTTTTTGGGCCGAATGAGAAAAAGAATAAGCAATGAGGTAATCCGGGTAGGTGGGTAATGGATGCGAGGGTAACCAAACCAATTGAACGTTGCGATGGTGCAGTGGGTTGGGGGGAAATGGGTTTGGTTTCGGGGCGAAAATGAGGAATTGGTGTCCCTGATTTGCGAGTGTTTCAACCGTATTCCAAATGGAGATGGTGACCCCATTGAATTGCGGCCAAAAAGAATCGGTAAAAATGGCGATGCGCATGGATGAAATCAATAATCAACCGCTTTTAAGGATAGAACACGTTCCCGTACAAATCAAGAATGGGAATCGACTCCCTAAACATATTAATACCCTGATAGAATAATCCATTGATGGGACGCCAAACGCGAGTAACTGGATTTTTGCGGGGTCGAAAACCCCGCGCATTATCGGGCGGAAATCGGGGCGTACGGTCGCAGTACAAGTCCACCCGTGGAGCACTGTTTTCCCGGCACCAAAGCAAAGCTCCTTCCCATTCGTTTGGAGAATCAGTCGATGATGTGAATATTGGCGGCCGGATTCTCCACCGGCCCATAAGGGTTTTCACTTCCAAAGGATTTAGATTAAACCCCGAAGTCATCCAAAATGGACAAGAGGGTCTACAAAAAGTATGGGCCTTGATGAGAAAAAATGGAATTCGTCGGGCTGCACTTGTTTCGTGGTTGGAGCAAAAAGCAATAGAACATTATTCAGGTCCGGGGGTGGGAGGCGATGCACCGGCCATTCTTGCCCTGTTAGGGAGCAAACGTTCTATTCCAATCCTTGAAAAAGCTCTGCAAAGACCTCGGGTAAAGCATTTTGGTAATAATGAATATGAAATCATCCGTGCATTGGACTTACTCGGCTCCCGCGGGTCAGCTAAATTATTCATTAAACTATTGAAATCTCCCCGCGTCTTTATTGATCGTGGGCCGCGTCTTGAAATGATAAAGTTTTTCAGTCATTTTAGGGTGAAGGAAGCTCTCCCCGTTTTGCGCGAGCAACTTGCGTATAATGAACCAGGAATGTGGGAGGTTGTCGGCCAATCCCTCATCGCGCTGGCCCATATTAATCCAAAAATGGCCCAACAAGAATTAGCGGTTGCCAGAGAGCGGGCCGAAAAAATAACCCCCAACGAAAGGAAACAAGAATTCAAAGAATACTGCTATTGGGCCAACGAAATAGCCAACGGCCATGATGTATCCCGTTTACGGGGATGGATGCAATGATATCTATTTCATTTATTTATATGAAAATTTATTTTATATATTTCGTTCTCCCTTTACCCTCTTTTTCCATAAAACCTTATAAATATGTTCGACTATGTTGATAGTTGGTGGTCGATGTTATGAGCGGTTCGGATTCGGTGGTCATTAACACGCGTGTAAAGGGATACACTTCCCGCGTGTTGGGGGTAGTGAAAGAAAAATTTGGCTTGCGGGACAAGGGCCAGGCAGTAGACAAGATTGCGGAAATAGTGGGGGATGAATTCGTTGAACGAGAGGCAAAGGACGAATACGTGCGGAAGATTTTGGCGATTCACCATGAACACGTTAAAAAGCACCCTGGTGGGAGGATGAGTGACAAGGAATTGGATGAGCTTTGTGGAATGTGAACGAAAATGCCTTTTGCTTATGACCTTTCGGACAACCTTAGTGAAATCCTTAGAAAACTCCGTTCCCGCGATCCCAAAAAGGTTGAGATCATCCATAAGAAAATAAAGCAGATCGTGAATTCAGATGAGTTTACGATTGAGCACTACAAGAACCTCCGGCACGACTTGAGTGATTTTAAACGCGTACACATCGACAAGCACTTTGTCCTAGTTTTCCATTACGACACGGGGAAACAGTTTATTATCTTCGAAGATTTTGATCATCACGAGGAGATTTACAAAAAATAAGCGGGACTACTCCCTTACATCCTCGTACTTCTTTGCGGCTTTCCCCGTTATATGGTAGCGTATGCCATTGACCAAGTGAAATCCAATGTATTTGAGATATCCCCATTTTCTTACCTTTCGGGCGGAGACGAATTGGTGCAAATGCTTGTCGTAATGCAAGTCCCCGTGCTTTTTCGCCCGCTTCCCTAAATCCAAGTCCTCGCACGTCACATACTTGGTATCAAACCCCCCGATGGCATCATACACTTCCTTTCGTATCGCAATGTTGCTTCCCACCGGATTGTCCATTTTCAATACGTTCATGATGCGCAGGAATCTGGGCATGAAAAATGAGGCAAGGGCTTGTTCTTTTTTGGAAACATCGGAGTAAAATACTGGGCCATATATCATTGAAATATCCGGATTTTTTTCAAACGTATCAAAAATTTTCTGCACCCAGTCTTTAGGGGTCTCGGAATCGCAATCCGTGAACGCAATTATTTTCCCCCGCGCCACTTGTGCACCGGCATGTCGTTCAAATGCAATGCTTCTGCGCTTTTCAATAACTGTTTTGTCAACAAAAGGCTTGGCGAGCTTGACTGTTTTGTCTTCCGAATTTCCGTCCGCGAGGATGATTTCGTATTTTCCCGAGAATTCCTGCGCGCGCAAGGCTTTCATGCAGTTGACCACGTTCTTTTCCTCGTTGAGCGTGCAGACGACAATGGAGACGTCGATTTTCCAAGTTCTTTTAGGTGAAGTCATAACGGGTGGAACTACATTTGGAATAAAAGCCCATTTGGTTCGAATGTGAAATAACGCAAACGGGGTTTACGCGAGCAACAATTTGACGTAAAACATGGGCGAAATGAAGCTTTTTCTCGCTTCCTCGTTCACGAGCATGCCGGAGATGGTGTCGCGTATTTCTTTGCTTTTGGCGGCTTTTCCTACGACTAAATTCAACAGCCATTTGTGTCTTCCCATTTTTTGCAACAAGTAACTTGTGTCCATTTCCGGGCCTATTTCTTTCCACAATTCTTGGTCGTACCATTTCATGAATTCGGGGGAAAAATCGTTGGCTTTGTAGGCGCGGTCAATGGCTTCCGAAGCAAATTTTCCGCTGGTCATGGCGTTTCCTATTCCTTCTCCCGAAAATGGGTCCACTAAACACGCAGCATCCCCAACCAAAATCCATCCTTTTCCATGTAACGTGCGTTTGAAACTTCCGAATGGAAGCGTCCATCCTTTGATATCCCCCAGTTTGGTGGCGTTTTTGAATCGTTCTTTGAACAATGGGTGTTCATTGATGACTTTTTCTGTTTCCTGAACCAAATTGACTCCTTTTTTCTGTCTATCGCTGCGCACCATTCCCAATCCTACGTTGGCTTTTCCATTTTCGAGGGGAAATATCCAAAAGTAGCCTGGCATGACGCTGTCCACAAAATGAATTTCGATGTTGGGAGTGAGTCCAGAGACGTTTTGATAGTACACGCGCGTCGCCTCACATAAATGCTCTTCTGGAATTTTTTCTGCGTTCACTTTCTGCGCAACAATGGAGTATACTGAATCCGCCCCTACTACGAATTTGGAGCGAAATTCTTGGGTTTGCTTGGTTTTCAAATCCATTCCTTTCACTCCCACAACGGTTTGGGTTTCGTCAAACACTAAATCGGTTACTTGGAACTCTTCCCGTGCTTCCACTTTTTGTTTGGCATGTGAAAAAAGAAAATCATCAAACACGAGGCGGCGTGAAACATACCCTCGGGGTTTGACATTTCCTTCTCCATCCTTCACGGGAAAAGGTATTTCGAGTACTTTTCCTTGTGGGGAGGAAAAAACAAGTCCGTATACTTTGGCGTGGTCGATGGTTTCCATTCCCTGGTCTAATCCCAGCTCTTTGAGCATTCCCACGCTTTTTCCAGAAACCGCGTCCCCGCAGATTTTATCGCGGGGGTACTTGGCTTTTTCAAAGAGCAGAACAGTGTATCCTTTTTTTTGGAGGAACATGGCGGTTGAACTTCCTCCAGGCCCCCCGCCCACGATGAT
>JAGVNS010000132.1 GCA_020053155.1 Nitrososphaerota archaeon | reverse complement strand
TTTAACCCATGCTTCCTCACTCGCGTCCAATTCATTCCCCCACCCCGCATCCGCATCAACCGTGTAGGTGAAACTCAGTAACGCCTGCCCTCCCCCCGCAATGCTGGAGTAAAGAGACGCGTTGATGTCGAATTGGATTCCATAGGCACCGCTCGTTACAGGGCCTATCGTGGCATTGTCATCAGGGTCGGATGGGACGCCTGTTACACCACCCCCTAGTTTTAGTTCAAGACGATTGGCATTCCCCACGCTGCTATCCAATATGCTTCCATCATAATTAGGGTCCGCATTGAAGAAAACCGCACTCGAAAGAATTCCCCCATATGGGAGTTTGTTCCAGTCCCACCCATCATTTCCAGCGCCAGGACCAAACGTGTTCGCGGTACTGTTGACATCCGTCCTGAAATCAACAGGCTGGGGCAAGTCGTTGGCATTCTCCCACAAATCGACCAGCGCCCCATTTTGAGTAAAATTGACATCCAGGCGTCCATAATCCAATGAAATAGTGGCACCTGCGCCGCTGGGTTCGTACGTCATCCGAATGCGGGCATTGTTGGCCTTGTTCCAATCCGAAATACACCAGGAGAGGTCGGGAGAGTGATAGTATGCTTCCATAAAACTGGGAACGTATTCTCCTACGTCCGTGCACGTGGGGCCGTCGCAGCATTGGACCATGGACTTGCTCCCGCCCAGGCCTATGTGGTAAGACTCGAAGTGGTTGATGAGTACAGATACGCCCGTCACTTGGTTGGCGCTCGTCAATCCTGAATTGGAAAAAATAAATTCGACCCAATCGGTATCCATGAGTGCATCATCCGGGGAAACGGCATATGAAACGTCATCGGCCTGGACTTCACTAACCCAGACTTGCGACGCGTCATCAATGAGGAGAATGACTCCCGAAGACTGGTCGGAACCCGTATCGGGAGGCAAAGTGACGGGAGAGAGGGGGGAATAATTCAAGTCATTTGTGAAGAGAACGGTCCCATTGATGTCAAACGCGCGGACAAGACCCGCATACAACTGAACGTTAGCTGCCTTCCCCAAATAGGAACAAAAATAGTCCCCCACAAAAATGAAGTCGTTCACGACATTCAAATCCTTTCCTATTTCGAATTGGGTTTGGGAGTAGGGGGGGTTGGAACTCAGGTACGTAATGATGGAGGAGACCTTCGTGCAGGCCTCCACTTCTTCCGCATCCCCCTGGGCGGCCTCCGAACGCTGCTTAATCTGTTCGATGAAAAGCAGTGACACCAAAAAGAGGAGAAGAACAACAGCCACCCCCATCAAAAATTCTGTTGAGACCTGCCCCTGGCCGTTTCCCACCTGCCACGCCGGTAGTGGGGGACTGGAATCCGGTCCCTCGACTTTTCTTTTTGACTGGACGGCTACTTTTTCTTTTCTCAAACAGCCTTTTAGAAAAAGGCTGTCGAAAAGTTTTGATCGAACTTCCTTGTAACCAGAGGTTACGAGGCCCGCAAAACAATTGTTTTGCTTGATTTTAAAAAGTTCTAAAAGGAGCGTCATGTGTTGCTCACGCTCGCATTCACATCCCCCATGGAAACACGCAGGGTGTAAATCCCCCCCTCGGAATACAGGTAGGCCGGAGAAATTTTTACTCGTGTGAACGTGAAAAGGGTGCTGCCCCCACTCCCTTGCATCAACTGGGCCCGAACCACGTTTTGGTCTACCCTGAATTGGGACACCCCCACGGGAAGTTGAATATTCACCAGGACGGTGTTCCCCGGACCTTTGGCGTACACGAAATCCACGGCCCCCGCTATCTCATCGACCGCAGTCTGTGTCTGAATGACTTGGACGGAAGTGGAGTACGAGACAAAGGCATAGGCAAAGAGAATAGAGGAAATAAGGAGGAGAAAAGCCGTAAAGACCAAATATTCTATTCCCACTTGACCTTTCCCATTCATGCGGGAAAAAACAGAATTGCAAATAAAAACCCCCATAATGGGCAGGCGGTTTAAATGAACAATGTCTTATGTATAGGTAATGAAGATGGATGGCCGGATGGCCTACTACAAGATGCTCTTGGACAAGTATGCCCCACTCATCAATGAAAAAGAGCAGAGAAACATAGGAGAGGTAAAGGCACTCATCGCACCTGAGGATTTGAGCATCCAGAGCCTGCTCACGCAGTTCAAGCCCGAAACATACACCTATGAACGCGACTACCTGTTCACCGCCCAACAAGTGTTCGAGTTTATCACTCGGGAAATACGATACGTCCCCAATGACCTGACCATCAACTTTTGGTTGAACCCCAAAGACATCCTCACGCACAAAGTGTCGGATGATGAGGGGTTGGCCGTGTTGTTGTGCACATGCGTGCGCGCCCTGGGGGACGTGCAGGCATTCGTCTATGTCATGGAAATGGAGGATTTGCGCACCCATGCCGTTGTCATGTCGGACATAAACGGAAAAACCCTTCTCCTGGACCCGAGCGTGGCGCACGGATTCTTCAAATATTACGGGGAAAAATCATTCGTCTTCAAAAAATACCGGTTTGACGGCAAAAAGCTCAAGCGGGCCCTCTATCGTTTTAATGCCGAAACGTATGAACCGTTTCTCTGAAGGAACGTTCTATGAAACCCATCGAAATCCCGGGCATTACCCTACACGCATGGACGCGCGAATGGAACGAAAAATGGAAAGACAGTTTCATCCAACAGTTTAGGGAAGTGGGAGAAAACCAATTTGTCTTGCGCACGCATGCACGGGACAAAACGGGAGAATGGTGGATTCACTTTCCAAACGTCGCGTTGGAAACGGGAAGAAAATGGACACCCAGCAAGGAACAACCGGGGGTTGTAAAACAATCAAAACTTCTCCTAGAGAATCAAAAAATAAAAACCATTACCCAAAATGAAATAGACCGCATTATTATTTTTGAATTAGAGGAAGGAAAAATAATCCTCGAACTTTTTGGAGATGGAAATTGGGTATCATTGGATGCGGATGGAAAAATAAAAGCCATTTTGCACGCACGGGAATGGAGGACACGAACGCTCAAGCAGGGGGAAACATACCAATTCCCCCCCGGACCAAAGGCCTGGAATGAACTGCCCGAAAAACTCCCTGAATGGGGGGGAAAAACACGCACGCTGGGGGGGTGGATGGTTACACACCTGGGAATTCCCCCCATCTGGGCAAGCACAATCGCGCACGAAATAAAGCGGAAGCCAGAAGATACTCAACCGCTTACTCAACGCGAGTGGAAAAAACTTAGAGAACAGTTACAAGAGCTGTGGAAAAAAAAAGCAACGAATTACTTCTTGCTGGAAAACGAAGAAAGAGAGTGGGTTCTCCCGGATGTGGGAATAGAAAGCGAAGGAAAAATAATTCAAGAAGGGACCGCGGAAGAAATTCAAAAAAAGGTGGAGGAAAAAATAATTAACACTCCAAAGGTGGAAGCAAAAGACGAAAAGCGTGAAAAAGAACGGCAAGCGCTCACGATAAACATTGAACGTCAAAGGAAAATGCAAGAAGGATGGAATGAAAAAATAAAAGAATTGCAAAAATCCGGAGAATGGGTGTATGCCCATTACGACATGGTCGAAAAACTCATTCAAACCGTTCAACGGGCCAAAACCAAAAAAATAAGCTCACACGAGGTTACTCAAAAAATAAAAGAAAAAATACCGGCCGTAAAAAAAGTAGATGCAGAGAAAGGTCTCATTGAGTTAGAAATAGAGTAGTTCGATTGAACTTTTTAACTTGCTGGGTTTCTAAAAGTTTGAAATAAAGGGGGTTCGAAAAACCAAACCCGCTTATTTCTCTTCCATCGCGGTAATCTCGCGCTCATCCACGATGAAGACGTCCGAAACGGCCGTGACGGCAGCATATGGAATCTGAATCACGCGGTCTTGCAGGTTAACGCGTTTAATGACTTTGGAGTCCGGGTCCACTTCCACGATCAAGGCCTCAATGTTGCCCGTTCCCTCGTCTACGAGCAGGTCGGATAATCGTCCTACTTCATCCCCCCGATTGGTAATCACTCGTTTCGTCGCCAACTGGCGCGCAATGGCATATTTATACATAGTTTACAAACCCCCTATTGATGGGGAATGAACGATTATGGAATATAAAAACGTTATTCTATCCCCTTGCTAAAACGAGCGCAAATGCACAGCTGGAACGCCTAAACTAGATTTCCCGAACGGGTTTCCTGCGTTTGGGTGGGTAAATGTCCCTCCAGGCCTCGCGCTGGAGCTTGCGACGGAAGGAATCCACATCCCCTAAAGGAAAGAGTTTCTTCTTGCGTACGGGGATTTTGCCCATACGAAAAAGGGGTTTTCGGACTTTAAAAGCCCCCATTTTTAACGATTCGTAAAGGGAAAGGGTGGTATGTCCCTCCCCCTTTTGCAAATACAGGAAGTGAAAAAAGAGGAAAAGGAAAGCCCGTTGACCCCCGCCTACCGCGCGGAGCTTGAGCATCAACAATACCGAATCGTGGGAAACCATTCCGCCGTGAAAGTGTGCGGATGGACCAAAAATATGCTGCGGGGAGAAGGGGGATGCTACAAATTCAAGTTCTATGGCATCCGTTCCCATCAATGCATGCAGATGACGGTGAATCTGAGTTGCGCCAATCGGTGTACGTTTTGTTGGAGAGGAACCAAAGCCCCGGTGCAAAAAGAATGGAAATGGAAAGTGGATGATCCCGGCCAAATAATCGAAGAAAGTTTGTTGGCGCACCAAAAATTGCTCGCGGGATTCGGGGGAAATGAAAAAGTACCCAAGACAGCCTTCGGGCAGAGCAAGCATGTGGGACACGTCGCGCTGAGCTTGACGGGAGAACCCATTGCGTATCCAAAAATAAACGAATTGTGCCAAAAGTTTCATCAAAAAAGAATTTCAACGTTCCTTGTCACAAATGCACAGTACCCCGAAGCCATTCGCAACCTCAACACGATTACGCAACTCTACTTGAGTTTGGATGCGCCCAACAAGGAAATTCTAAAACAGCTGGATGTTCCCCTCTTTTTGGATTATTGGGAGCGATACACGCAATCCATCGAAGAAGCATCCAAAAAAGAATATCGAACGACAGCGCGCTTAACCATTGTCAAAGGGATAAATGACGTGGAACCCGAAAAATATGCCCAGCTCATCCTAAAAGGGAAATTCGATTTCGTCGAAATAAAAGGGTACATGCACGTGGGGGAAAGTCAGAAGCGATTAAGCAGGGAATGCATGCCCACCCATGAAGAAGTAAAAGCATTCGGGATGAACGTGCTGGAATTCCTGAAAGACGATTACGAATTTGCAAGTGAGCACGTTCCGAGCGATGTCATTCTGCTCGCACATAGAAAATACGGAAAAAAAACGTGGATTGATTACGAGCGATTTTTTGATTTAATCAACGCATCAAATGCCCCTGAAAATTTGGATGCGATGCAATACTCGGCTGCCAACCAAACGGTGAACGAAAGCCCAAAAGACATCAATGGCATAGCAAACCGTCCAATAAAAATTGCTGTGTTGCACAATTAAGGAATCCAAACAATAGATTAGAAGTTTTTTAACAATTCGAAGATTCGACTATTTAATTCCAACGAATTCCAAACAAAAAACAATGTTTTTAGAGAATCATGCAACACAGCAGTTTTAAATGTCAGTTAGCAATGTTTTCCATATGGCCAAGCGTGTTTTTGGTTTTGGAACCGATTTTGGTAAAATGAGTAATACTCCTATCTTTAGTGGTGGTATCGCTTCTTTTGGGAGTATTTCAAAACAGAAAACTGGACGAAAAAAATGTCCACCCCATCTCAAAGAAACGATTAGACAACATTGGTGGAAAGAAAGTTTACGAGGGAGTTGCTTTTGCTGCGGGAGAAAGGGGTTGCATTATTCCGATGCTGAAGTTGGACATATCAGAGCGGGTTCGAAAGGCGGAAAATGGGCTCCCCTTAATACCCGGCTTATCTGTAGAAACTGCAATGGAGGGATGGGTTCAACAAACATGAAAGTTTACATGAGGGAAAACCATCACAAACGGTATGAAAGATACTTCAAGAAAGCCAAGATTTCAAAAAAGAATAAAAAGAAAGTTTCTCGCCGAAAAAGGGAAAATGACAATAGGGGCTTCGCCCCTATGACCCCACGCGTGTTCTCCGCGGGCCCTTCGGGCCTCGCGGTATCTTTTTTATGACGCTGGTGCGTCTGG
>JAGVNS010000040.1 GCA_020053155.1 Nitrososphaerota archaeon | reverse complement strand
CAACATCCGAAATGAGCTCTGATAACGAGAGCCCTCCCGACACGTCACGGATTTTGGATTGGACGAATTGGGTGGCACCCCTGCGGTAATCATCTATTTCCACTACTGAATTAATCACGGAGGAAGGGTCCTTTTTCACGAACAAGTAGATGACTGCATCAATCCGCACTACTACGTTGTCTTTGGTGATGACGGATTGGGGGGGCACATCCAATGTTTGCGTGCGCAAATCCACAATCTTGAAACTCTCAACGACGGGAAACAAAAACGTCCAACCCGGACCTCCCACGCGATGCACCCTTCCCAAACGATAAATGACTGCACGCTCGTACTCTTTCAACGTTAAAAGAAAATCGTACTGTTTCACGAGGAAAAAAAAGATGATGATGAAACCCCCCACTACTACCGCATTGGCGAGGGAACTGGCATTTCTCCAAATCAAATAGCCTGCCGCTAGAAGGATGAGAAGGATGCCCGCAAATATGGCCTGCTTGACCTTGTAAGACTCCGTTTTCCCCAATCGCTTGGCCATACTTCAAAAAACCCCGTTTTACGCTCCAATCAACGCATACGTTAATATTTTCCCCCCTTTTTAACCCTAATATGCCCGAAAAAGCCTTGGCAGTAGTGTGCGTGGACCGAGACAACGATTTTGGACGGAAGGCTGGAATCGAGGGCCCTATCATTGGAAGGAAGGATAATCTGCGCGCGGCCGTAAAATTGGCACTCGCCGACCCGGAAGACAGCGATGCCAACTGCCTATTCATGGCCATCCAACGGTATGATGAGCTCAAAGAAAAGTACACGCAGCTGGAAATAATTACCCTTGTTGGGAGTAAGAAGTTCGGGTTCGAGAGCGACATCAAAATAAACGAACAATTGGACGCGTTTTTGGAAACGTTCAAGGCGGAAGCCTTTGTGTTAGTCACGGATGGAGCGGAAGACGACCAAATAACGCCCATCCTTCAGAGCCGCGCCCCTATCATTTCTAAAAGCACGGTCATCATCAAGCAGGCAAGGGAAGTAGAGAGCACGTTCTACACCATCAAAGAAGCATTGCGCGACCCCTTCTTAGCCCGACTCGCTTTTGGGGTTCCGGGCATCGTCATTTTACTCTACTTACTCTTGCCCACCATTGGATTGCAATTGGTGGGGGGATTTTTCGGACTCTATTTGATATTCAAAGGGTTTGGTTTGGAAGACCGCGTGTTCAGCGTATTCAAGGAGATGGCAAGTTCCATCAGCGCCCAACGCATCAGTTTTCCATTCTATGTTGGAAGCATCATGTTTGCCGCCTTTGGGGTGTTTTCCGCCGCCCCGCACATCACGGACGCGTACGCCCTATTTCAAGTGGGAGATTATTTGACGGGCATCGAGAGCACGGCCGTGTCCGTGGACTTCCTCCTCATGTTTGGAACCATTACGGGACTGTCGTTCCTCTTCGGAAAAGGAGCCGATGCGGTACAGTTGAAAAAAGCCTACTTGTTGCACACCTACCCCCTTTCCGCCGTGGCGGTAATACTGGGAGCCATCCTCTTGGGAACGGCTAAGGGGGTGTTGATTGGTACGACCACGTTAAACTTCTTCCTCGCGCTCCTCGTGATATCATTCCTCTTCTTCTTCGGCGTATACAAGGTCACGGCTGTCTTCGACATCCGGAAAAAAGTCACCAAACTATTGATAGGGATTCCTGTTTACAGCAAAACGGGAAAATGGCTGGGACGCGTTGAAAAGATATCCAAGGAAAAAGGATTAGTTGAGTTCACATTCAAAGCCAAAAAGGTGCAAGTGGGAATTGAAGACTATAATTTGCAAAATGGAAAGATTCTCATCAAAGGAAGACTGTCCGCACTCACTAATCCAACCAAAAACTAATAACCGCTAATAAAAAAAGGCAACGATTACGGCGATGGGTCCGCAGGCCCACCCAATACGCGTTCAAGGGGTTTTGTCACGCTAAACTCAATCAGCTTTCCCAACTCCTTCAAAAAAGAATCGGTTTTCTTTCCGCGCACC
Organism: Nitrososphaerota archaeon; assembly: GCA_020053155.1. Lineage (GTDB taxonomy): Archaea > Iainarchaeota > Iainarchaeia > Iainarchaeales > VGJJ01 > VGJJ01. The sequence continues at coordinate 4,402 of JAGVNS010000040.1, read as the reverse complement.
AATGAATGGTCTAATACTTCTTTCAACGTGGAAACGGGAATCACTTTTATCCCATTCAATTCTTTTTTGGACAAAACAATATCCTCGAGATTGGCGCGGGGAACAATGACTTCGGAGAAGCCGGCTTTGACTGCAGCATACACCTTACTTGTAACCCCCCCCACGGGAAGCACTTCCCCGCGAACGCTCAAACTGCCGGTCATGGCGAGATTTTGTTTCACCGGAATTCCTTCCAACGCAGAAATGACGGCCGTGGCAACGCTCACGGATGCAGAATCCCCTTCCACTCCCTCATAGGTCTGCAAAAACTGAATGTGCACGTCGTGCTTGGAAATGTCCTTCCCTGAAAGTTTTTTGATGAGCGCGGAGACATTCTGCACGGCTTCCTTGGCAATTTCTCCCAGCTTTCCAGTTGCAATAAGCTTCCCTTCCGAACTGCTTTGGGCGGGAGCGATTTCGGCTTCAATGGGAAGAATGAGACCTGCATCTCCGTCTCCCGAAACAGCTAATCCATTCACGCGGCCAATAGCAAACCCTACCGACTTGTACACTTCATACTCTTTCTTCTGCTCCAACGATTTTGAAACCATCTGCTGTTCAAGCGTGCGTGCGGAAATGCGCGCATCATACACATCCGCGGGCAACACTAACAGGTGCCCTTTCTCTTTGGCCAAATCTCCCGCAGCACGAACTAACCCTCCCAAATCGCGGAGCTTCAATGTGAGCTTTCCTTTTCTTCCTGCGCGGCGTTTGGCTTCAAACAAAATCACTTCCACGGCCTCTTTGGTGAATTGGGGAATTTTGCCATCCTTCAATACTTCCTGCGCCACAAACTGAACAATCTTTTTTCTATTATCGGGCGTATCATCCATTTCCGTGTTCATGTACACCTCATACCCGTATCCCCTAATACGCGAACGTAACGCTGGGTGGACGTGTTCCAAATCCTGGTATCCACCTGCGGCAACCAGAACAAAATCACAGTTATGAACGGCCACTCCGTTGGCTAAATAGGTTCCCTGAGAAGTTTTGAGATTATACACATTCCCAGTGTAGTCCACTTCTTCCATCGACATGATTTTCTTAGTTGTTAATTTATGCATCCTCAAAACCTCTCTTTTTCCAGAAAAGAACAGTAGTATATGGTATTCCTAAGTGCTTTGCTAATTCCTTTATTGAAGAAAACTTCCCGGCGATACTTTTAATTTTCCATTTTTCCTCAGCAGAATACCTTCCATAGGTTGGCCCAACAGTTTTCATTATCGTGTTTTTGCTTAAGCCTGTTTTATTTTGTATTTGGTTAATAGTATATCCGTTTGTCCGCAATGCACGCGCATTTATTCTTGATTCTTCAAGCTTTTCTTGAGTTAAACCAAACTCTTTAGAAGCTAAAAATCGTTTCGCTAAAAAATCCTTTTTGTATGTAGAATAATAGACATGTAGCGCTTTTTGTAAATTAGCAAGATTCAAATAATTAGTATGAATATTGAATGTATATGTGGCAGTTTCCACATATTCTGACTTTATTCTTTTCAAATAACTTCGTTGAAGTTTGACATCGCTGGTAGTCACTTGATTTTCTTGCAAATAATTGCGAATAGTATTCAAAAACTTTTTATGAGAATCTTCAAATTTTATCACTTTAGCCATCACAAAGTTAATTTTATCTTGAGAACTGGTAATTTTCCCTGTCATTTCACAAGATAACAGTGCAGAAAAAAACTCTTTCTGAGTTAAAGGTGACACATATGCTAAAGCAGGAATTTCAAATGATCGTAGCACTTTATCTCCCAATGGAACGCCCAGTGCGTGGAAAAACCGAGAGATGAACGCCGAATGAAATTCGAGCGAAAGACCATGACCATTTTCGCTTGAAACTTCCCGTATTGAACAGTGTTTTTCCAGCTCACCCCCAAAAACGAAAAGCAAATCCTGTTGAAATGCGACCAAATCGGCTCGGCTATTATAATCGGTTGTAAAATGAAGGCCGGTGCGAACCAACCCTCCATCTCCAAACAATGCACCGGAAAGTCGAGCGATTAATGGCAATCGAGAATCAGCAGGATAGAGAGGAAGCAATTGTTTGCTCTTTAGCCAATTAACGCATTGAACGGCACGCGGAATAGACCCTTTCTTCCATTCCCTTATTGTCTTTTCGTCTATCCCAAGCTCTTTATTCGTCGTCGCGGGATTTTCCATCCATTGCAAATAGGCATTTGCCACGCGTTGATTATCTTTCGAGTATGTGTGAATAATCATATCTTGTGTTATCAAAGCATGCATTGCTTCGATATCCTGACCAACCACCAAATCCTTAGCATGCACAAATCCGCGTAGTGCTTTGATGGGATGATCGGGGGTGGCTAAAAGAACGGTTCCGTCGTCTAAGGTTAGTTTAACTAACTTACCCGAAAACGGTTTTCGATACACACGCTCGAGCTTATCTGAAAAAACGTCACCATCCTGATGAACCAGTACGGTAATGGGTATGTTCAAATCCAATATATCAACACCACTTTCATTTTTGGGTGTTCCTACTTTATTTGCTTGGTCAAATAACTCGTTAACGAATTGATCAATTGGAACCGACCCTTTTTCAGTTTCAATGGTAACCCCTTTTGGGAAACAGGGAACGGGTTCAGTCCTAGTCATGGCACCGCTCGACATTTCAGACTGACCCGTAATAGAGTATTTTTTCTCCTGCATGGCAGTCAACAATTCTTGCTGGGATTTCATGGATAGCGTGGCGATTTCATCGAGAAACAATACCCCTCCGCTCGAACGATGAATGAGACCGGGCTCTACACGCAAATGCGCAGGCGTACCGAGACCACCGGAATTGTGGACCAAAATATCGTTTGTAAAAAGATTCCCAGATTCGGTAGTAGCGTTATAGACGTGCCCCCGAAAGGAGCGCTTGGAGACTTTGGAGACTCGTTTTTCGGAGGTTTGAAAGGGGGCCGGCATATAACATACTAGAGTCCTCTACACGATTAAATAGGTTGGGGTTTGACAAGGGGTTTTTGTGCTATGCCAGTCTTTTGCGTTTCAATTTCTCGGGTTCTTCCAGAAAGTTCTCTGGATTCACGACAGGTTTTCTCGTCTCTTTTTCCAATTCCTTCCGGGCATTTCCAGCGATTTGCCTGCCGCGAACCGCGGATTGCTTGTTTTGTTCGAAACCTTGGGAATCTTTGCTACGAGCAATCTGAGTAGTGGAAACTTCTCCCAGCATCCCAAAAATCAATTCTAAACATATTTTACGTAGGTTTCGAAGAACTTATGATACGTGTCTTTATATTTTTCTAATAGGAACCGTTCGAGATTTTCTCCATAACCTCTGTCATAGTCTTCCAGGCATTTCAGGTAGTGTATGCGCTGGGTCTTGCGAATGATGAGGGGGGGATAATGATCGTTAATCAACATCACATTAACCAAAAATCGCCCTACGCGACCGTTTCCGTCATCGAACGGGTGAATTTTTTCGAAACGACCATGAAAATGTGCCGCCAGCTGAAGCGGATGCATTTTATCTTTATTCTCTTCATAATAGTGGAGAAGCTTTTTGACTTCCTTTTCCACCTTCTCCGGGGGAACCGTCTCCAATACCCTACCCGGGATAAAATTGGGGATTTTTTTGTAGCCAGTCTCAATTTCCATTTTTTGAACCAACATTTCGTGCATCTTGATGATATCCTTTTCCCGCACCTTGAATTTTCTGCGCAGGATGCTATCGACTACTTCCCGGGAGTTTACGGTTTCATATATTTCACGCAAATCTTTCCCTTTAATAATATTCTTTTCAAACAGAACCATGGCTACGTCTTTGAGAGTAAGAGAACTCCCCTCCAAGGCATTGGATTCGTAAGTAAAGTTGACGGTAAACCTGTCAAACACGTCTTTGAGCTGGTTGCGGGTCAACTTCCGCACGATATGCCGGTAGTCGATTCGCATCCCTTCAACCTTTCGAATCTGCTCTTCCGTAAAAACGGGGCTTGTTTTATATTTTTTGACCGACCAATCCCCCGCCAACTCTTTCTCACGTTCGGTGAACCATGGGCGGTTGCTTTCCGCGACATCCCCTTTCCGGGCCAATCGCTGAATAGTCTTAACCGCACCATCTGGCAGACGGATGGATTTAGTCCAATACCAATAGTCCGAACCGTTAATCGTTTTCCTCTTCAAATAGACCATACCACCAATTACCCCTACAACTATTAAAAAGTATCTTTTCGGTAGGGGTAATTTACTCTTCCTCAAAAAAAAGCCGAGCGACACGCCGTTAAACGAAAAATTCCGATGAACGATAAATTCTTAGAGTATTATTTTTCCCTTTGGACTAAATTCAAAAATAGTTTCTAAGGGAGATCCCTTTGAAATTTTTTATAGTTTAATCTCGCGGCTT
>JAGVNS010000123.1 GCA_020053155.1 Nitrososphaerota archaeon | reverse complement strand
CCGAACGCCACATACAAGTTTAAATTATCAAACACCCAATCAAGTGTTCAAAACCAAACAAAAAGCGGTGGTGACATAAGCGGTGTCACGCAACACCTAGTAGACTTTCCAAACTAAAAAATAAAGGGGGGTTAATACCCCCTTTCCCCATTCTTTACGTGTGGCAGGCGCCGCAGCAACTGGCTTTCCAACCCCACATCTTCCCGTACCAGACCAGGGCCACGCCAATCGCGTACCATGCTGCGACCATCCAATCAAAATTTTGCCGTGTCACGTTGAACTGAATCGAGAATCCTCCGGCAATGAACCACAGTCCAATGGCCATTAGCACTACGGCGATGATGGCCGATGTCCAATCCACGTCGCCCATCATGGTGTCCAATTCATGCGTGTGACTCGTTTTGTTTCCTTTCACCATATGAATGCACTTCTCCCCTCATCCGTTTCACGGATTGAGCTGATAGTGTATGCCAAAAAACGGGGGTTTATTAACACGCCGCGCACATGGACAAAAAAAAGCCCCAATCTTAGGCAAAATCCTATTTCTTTATAGATGCTCGGCTGCCTTTTTTTGAAAGAGCACTCCCGCCTGATGGGGGAATAAGGGAATTCACCATGGACATCATCATCAAACGCCTCTCTATCAGCTTCGGAAAACAGGACCTTTTCCACGATGAGAGCTTGGGGATTGGGTATGGGTCCAAAGTCGGGATTATCGGCCGGAATGGGGTGGGAAAGAGCACCCTCCTCAAAGCCATCGCGGGAAAGACGGATTATAATGGGAAAATCGCCTGCAACGCGCGCATAGGGTATTTTGCCCAGCACATTGACGTGAACCCTGCCCTTACGTTCTTAGAAGAATTGGAGAGAGGCCTGAATGCCTCCAAGCATGGAGGTCGAATAAAAGAGATTGAAACCCTCATGGGAGACCCAAAAATTTACAATGATGTAAAAAAACTCACCCAACTCACCGAGGAATATACCAACCTCCAAACCAAAATGCATCAAGAGACCCAATCCTCCAATGCGACAAACGTTCAAGATGTCCTCAAAAAACTCAAAATATCCGAATCACTCTTTTCAAAAAAAGTGTCTGAACTAAGCACGGGACAAAAAGCCATCCTCGCATTGGCCAAAATATTTTGCGCGGATTGCGACGTATTGCTTCTCGACGAGCCCACCAATCACTTGGATTTTGATCGATTGGACATTTTGGAGAATCACTTAAAGTCGTTTAAGGGGACGGTTCTTATTGTCACGCACGACCGGTTTCTGCTGAACAGAATGGCGGACACCATTCTCAAACTCGAAAACGGAAAAGTAATCAAATACAATGGAAATTACGACACGTATTTGCGTGCCCGCACGGAACAGTATAGCGCGCAGCAAAAAGCGTATGAAAATGAAAAAAATTACCGCCGCATCCAACTGGAAAAGATTAACAAAATAGGAACCGCTCCCAAAAACGTCCGTCAGAGCGAATACCGGAGAAAAATGCTGGATGAGCGAGAGGAAATAGAGGCCCCCGACATGGACAAGAGTGAATTTGAGGTTCATTTCGAATCCAAACCCATGAAAGCGCCGTATGTCATGGAGACGCACGATTTGACGGTGGGATATGACACCCCCCTCATCAAGAAAATAAACCTGGCCATTGGCGCGCACCAACGCTTTGTCATCATCGGAGAGAATGGATGCGGAAAAACAACCCTCCTCAAAACCATCGCTGGAAAAATCCCAAAGATGGATGGGGAGATTGACTTCGCCAGCGAAACGCTCATCGGGTATGCGGACCAGGATTTGAAAGGGCTGAATCCCGAACACACGCTCTATGAGGAAATCTATGCTATTTTGCAGGACAAGGCCCGAACGCGAACCAACCTCTCCATGATTGGATTCAAGAAGCCAGAGGAAGTAGAGAAGAAGATTGCCTCCATTTCCATGGGAGAAAAATCCCGTTTGAATTTGCTGAAAGTTCTGCTCAAAAAGCCAAACTTTTTGCTCCTGGATGAACCCACGAATCACTTGGACATTGATGCAAGAGAGATCATCGAAAACGCTTTTTTGAATTATGATGGGACTATTCTCGCAGTCTCCCACGACCGGTACTTTATTCAAAAAGTGGCTAACCGAATCGTGAAAGTGGAAAACAAGATGCTGGCGAACGTAAAGAAATGAACGAAGTATGTCACCGAATTCCCTGTTAAGCACGGGTTTTCTTCTTGTACTTTATTCCCTTTTTTTAGGATTTCCACAATCGATTGAAATAATTCAGGTGGGAATGAGCCACGTCCTTGTTTTGTATCTTGATGGCGATGGGTTCTTTGGCCCATTGGATGAACAAGCAATTTTCCCCGTAGAGTATGGTAGTGGTTGGATTGATGGATTCGTCATCCGAAAAACGGTATTGCAACAACTTCCGGTCCTTTAATTTGGATTTGAGTGACCGTGGAAAAATGGACCGCTGTTTGATGCCTTTCTGTATGCGCGCTTTATGCCACGCTTCAAAATAGGGGCCAAAGAATTCACTGAACTGGAGTTTGGAGGCGATTACCGATATGGGTTTCCCTTTCTCCAGTATCTCCTCGAACAGCATCCGCAGCCCATACTTTCCCACAAATATGCGGGCTTCCAACTCCCCCCTAGAGGGGTTTGGTTTTAGGATGTTGATTTCGAAAACCAGGTCTTTTTTGATCCCCGCTAACTCCTCTTCTTTCATTTGAATGAGGGATAAAACGGATTCGGGAGGATTGGCGGCATACCACTTGACGTTGTTCTGGGTGACAAAAGAAACGAGCCCTTTTGCAACCAAGCGATCCAATGCCTCGTACACGTTGGTACGGTTCAATCCTGTTTCCTGACTCAAGCGAGTGGCATACCCCGCCCCATTCCGATTCAAGTGCATGAACAACCGAATTTCGGAAGGGCTGAATCCCATCTTTCCCAACGTATCTTCAAGCATATATTAGGTATCAACGGTAAAAGGTATAAGTGTTGTGGTGTAGCCCCACAACATATGGTTAACTAATCTACATTTCCAATGATAGAATGATGGATAAACAATCAGATACGCTTGGAATAATTCGGGAACCTATCTTCGTCATGGGGTGCAGCAATAGTGGTACCACCATCCTTTGGAATGCCCTCAAATCCCATCCTGCTATATGTGGTCCCCCCGTTGAGGGGCAAGAACTAGATGGCATGCCCTTGCCTATGATTCATTTCATGGGAAAACACACCTTCCGGATGTGGGCCCACTATTTACACGAACAACCCCCCAAAAAAGGAGATGGAGATGATGTCCCTGGATCGCGGCTCCCATATTACTTTACTGAAAAGAATTGGTCAATTGAACACCAACAGCGTATTGAGAAGACCTATCAACCCTATTTGAAGCCAAACGCGCGATTGTGCGACAAGAGCCCCGCCCACACGTTGCGAGCGCGCTTTATCCAGCGGTGCTTCCCGGATGCCACGTTTATCGGAGTTGTCCGCAATGGATACGCCGTGGCAGAAGGAATCGTTCGCAAAAGAAAATTCGATCCCGAAAGACCCCAATTCCGGGGGCTTTATACTGAAATAAACGATGCGGCCTGGCAATGGCGAAAAGCGAATGAAGTCTTGTTGTCATATCACAACTACTTGAACCGTTTTACAATAGTCCGATATGAAGATTTGGTCCTAAATCCAAAAAAAACATTGCACAACCTACTTGATTTCTGCCGATTAGACAAGGATACATTCCAAATACCCATATTAAATAACCAAAAGAATAGGGAACAAATCTCCCAACTGAAAAACGACGAAATGAAAACGATCACCCGAATCGCCGAACCAATGCTACGCCAGATTGGGTACGATGTTATCTAAGTTAGAGGGATTGAGGTGGGATAATGCAGCACAAACTTTTTGGAAAAACAGGGGAAAAGATTTTTGCTCTCGGAATAGGCACTTTTGGTCACGGCGAAGCGTATGGTGGAATAACCAAAAACGAATCATTCGACGTTTTCCAACAATCGCTTTCTTTTTTTGGCCGGAATGCAAAAATTCTCATTGATACGGCCCCAAAATATGGAAATGGGCGTGTGGAGGAGTGGATCGGCGAATTTAAGCAACAGATGGGAAGGGACCGGTTTCTCATTGCTACGAAAGGGGGAAGGCATATTGACGCAGGGCGAATCAACGAGAAGGATTTTTCGCCTTCCTTTCTGAAAACAGACTTGGATAATAGCCTCAAGAGGATGGGCACGGAAAGCGTTTTCCTTTACCAACTGCACAACCCCACTTTACAACAAATCAAAGAAGGATCTATATTCGACACATTGGAAAAGTTTAGAGATGAAGGAAAAATAGCCCATTACGGGGTCTCCATTGACGACCCCGATGAAGGAATTGCCGCGATCACCGTCTGCCGTGAGCGGGGATTTCATGGATTTGCTTCCATTCAAGTGATATACAACATACTCAACAAGGAAAAAAGAACAAAACTGTTCGAAGTAGCCCATCGCAATGCTATTGCCATTATTGCCCGTGAACCCTTGCTGCGTGGATTTCTGACCGGAAAATACTCCCGAAATCATGATTTTTCGAATGCTCCGGAAGCGGTGGCAAAAATGATCAAACGATATGGGAAAGAAAAGCTATTTTTAAAAGTGGCCGAAATCGAGAAGATTGCACACGAGTGTCATGTAAAAGAGTCCTTGACTCAAATATCCATCGCATTCGCTCAGTCCAACCCCCATGTTACAACCGTCATTCCCGGAATAAACCGCAGCGAATACGTGAAAACCGACCTCACTTCCGCCGAAATAAAACTCGATGAAAACGTGCTAAAAAGGCTTCAGGAAATGGAAGACGTTTATCGGATTGAACAATAATAATCCACGCTCACCCAAAAAAGGAAGTCGATCAAATTCATTGCCAAGCGCCCACTCAGAACGCCAGACCATGCAATTCAACTAACCGCAAAAGACGGTTGACCGAATTGAAGGGATGAGCGCCCACTGCGGGAATCGAACCCGCGCCTCCACCGTGACAGGGTGGAATCCTAACCGCTAGACGAAGTGGGCAGCCGTTTTCGTCCGGCTACACCGACGTATGGGTACCGTTTACGAACGGTACCCAAACACTTTTGATCAAACTTTTTGTAAAAGGTTGGTCGACTTACTCCGGCCACGCGTGTATGAGGCTATCTTCGATAGCCCAGGTGAACCGGATTAAGATTAACCTAACCAAAAGACGGCTAAAAAACCATTATAAAGGCTCTGCGAACAGGACCCGGGAAGAGGCTAATAAATGGAAAATCAGAATTTTTTGGTTTGTTCCCACTCCCATGCGCTCTGGACAATGTCATTCAGGGACTTTTGGGGAGCCCATCCCAATCGACTTTGGATGGCATGGTTATCCGCCACCAGTCGTTCAGGGTCCCCGGCCCGCCGCGGCTTAATCTCAACCGGGACTTTCTCTCCAGTAACATCCTCGATGGAGTGGATTATTTCGAGCACGCTGTTGCCGCTCCCCGTTCCCACATTGTAGAAATGGGATTCGGGTCTTTTTTTCAAGGATTGCAGGGCCTGCCAGTGGGCGTGGGCCAAATCCCCTACGTGAATGTAGTCCCGGATGCACGTGCCGTCGGGGGTGGGATAATCATTGCCGTACAGGGATAACGGTTTTCCCGTCTGGATGGCGTGCAGGGCGAGGGGAATCAAATGGGTTTCGGGGGAATGCGATTCGCCGATTCCATACTCCGCGCCGGCCGCATTGAAGTAACGGAGGGAAAAAAAATTGAGGTCCCCTGATTGCTGGGAATCGATGAGCAATTGTTCGGCCATCTGTTTGGAATGACCATAGGGATTTACCGGCTTGAGCAATTCCCCCTCATTGATGGGGATGGTAAACGGATTTCCGTAAACGGCGGCCGAGCTGGAAAAAACAATCCTTCGACAGCCAGACCGTTTCATGGCGCTCAAAAGGTTCAACGTCCCTCCCACGTTGTTTTGGTAGTATTTCAAGGGCTGCTGGATGCTCTCCCCTACTTGGATGAGGCCGGCGAAATGTATTACGGCCTCGGGATTCTCATTCTGAAAAATGCGGTTCAGTTCCTCCGCATCCAGCAAATCGCATTCCCGGAAAACGGTTTTGTCCGCAGGAAGGGCCTCTCGGTGGCCGTTGGACAAGTTATCCACCACCACTATTTCACAGCCGTTCTGGGAGAGCAGATGACTCGTGATGCTCCCGATGTATCCGGCCCCGCCGGTAACCAACACCTTCATACTCCCCTAATTGGGATGCATCCCAAGAAAAAGACGTGAGTTGGGGAAAAAAAAGGAAAAAGAGAAAAGCCGTCTAAAAACGGGGCATGGGTACCAATACCCCATAAAAAAAGTGAATCTTACTCATCCAGGGCCTTCAATACTTCTTCCGCATGTCCTTCGGGGGAGACTTTTGGAAAAACCTTCATGATGACCCCGTCTTCATCAATCACAAAAGTGGAGCGGAAAATTCCCATGTACTTTTTCCCATACAGATTCTTTTCTCCCCAGGCACCATACTTTTGAATCATCTTTGTTTCGGGGTCGGAGAGAAGCAAAAAATTGAGATTATATTTAGCTGTGAATTTTTGGTGCGAGCTGGCATCATCTTTGGACACTCCTAAAACAATCGCCCCTTTTTTGGTAAATTGGCTTTTAGTATCGCGGAATTCGCAGGCTTCTTTGGTGCACCCAGAGGTATCGTCTTTGGGGTAGAAATACAGCACGATTTTTTTTCCTTTGAAATCGGGGAGTTTGACCATTTTTCCGTTTGTATCGGGCAATTCAAAATGGGGGGCTTTGGTTCCTTCGCTGGGCATGGTTGGCATGAGTGATACCTCGTACTTAGTATAGAGTGTGCGGATTTTAATAGGGGAGCGGAGTCCATGAAGGAATGGTAGAAAGAAGAGCGGCGCAGCAAGTGATGATTGACGGGGTTCCATATGTGGTGGTTCCAGTTGCCGCACTCCGAAAGATGGGTTCCAAAAAGTTGAATGCAGGAGACGTGTTAGTACGAAAAAAACATTTTGTGGCCAATCCCGCGGCGTTGGCAAAACGTACAATCGAGGAACAAGCGCACTTGCGCGGGAGCGTTTCGGCCATTAGTGAAATTTGGCACTTAGAAAGAGAAAAAGCGCAAAGGAAAACTCAAAACCAACCAGCCATTCGAAGAAGGGGCCCGGGAAGAGGGGGCCGAAGGACACGGCGCTAGAAGCTTTTTCCACAGCCGCAACCGCCGTTAACGTTGGGGTTGTTGACGGAGAATCCCGCTCCTTGCAACGATTCAACGTAATCGATTTGACTCCCTTGCAACAAGGGTTCGGACATTTTGTCCACAAACACTTTCACTCCAAAAAATTCGAGTTGGGTGTCGGAGCTTAAGGACCGCTCTTCAAACGTAAGGGAGTAGGTGTGTCCGCTGCATCCGCCGGGCAATACCGCGACGCGCAATCCGCTTCCCATTTTTCCTTCTTTGAGCATGAACTCTTTTATCTTTTCCGCGGCGCGTTCCGTAAGAGAAACGACGGTATTCATCTCCGCTTTCACTTCCGTCTTTCCGATGGTGGCACTTCCCGTGGTATTGCAGGCATCGTTCATGGGGGTTTTCCTCTTTACTGAACTAAGCCTGCATTTCTTTAAAAAAGAGCCTTTTTTACGCTAGGTTTAAATAAAATTCAGGTCAATAATTGGCTAACATATTCCCCAGTGTTCCTTCGGGAACGCTGGATGCCTTATTTTTCTCAAAAATTTTCTCTAGCTTCTTAAGGGTTTGTTCGACCGTTCCAGACATGGAGTTTGAACGCACTATTTTTTTCATTGATGCAGGATATCTTTCTAAGATTGTCAAGCATTTTGGAAATGGCAAATACCTAAAGTTTAACATGCTAGAATTTGCCGTCCGTTTATGTCACAAACAAAATCTATTTTGCGAACACCTTTTTTATTATACGGCTCCCCCATTCGAAGGAAGTTCTCCAACTCCATTAGAAGCTCGACTGGCAACAGGAT
>JAGVNS010000161.1 GCA_020053155.1 Nitrososphaerota archaeon | reverse complement strand
TTGGAAGTTTCCAAACTTACTCGTGTAATGCCCGGAGTGTAGATAAGCGACAAATCGTGCGCGGTTTTCACGGGCACTTTACTGTATGTTCCCAATTTTCCCCCCAACTTTTCATGCAAGTGAACGGATTCTTCTCCAATGTCCATTTCCTCTTTTCCGGTTGGAGAGTCTTTCATGGTCTTACCTTCGTGTGAACGGTACACACCAATATGGAGAAGGATTAAAAACACACGATTCGACGTTAAGGAAGTGGGGAGGGTTTCAACATGCCTGGAAAAAAACAATCCAAAAAGAAAGAGAAAGCCAAAAAAGAAAGTCACCAGTGCGAGTTTTGCTAGGCCCTTTTCGCGTGGCAGTTCCGCCCATTCATCTCACACGTACGGATGCGCAGGGCGGTCGATTCTTGTTGGTTTTTATTGAGTGAAAAGGAATAGTTAGGGTGGAACGAACATGCTGGACATCGTTGTTTTTGTTGGAGCGCTGGCCATACTGGTGGAAGCAAGCCGGTGGACGATTGATTCCAGCATCCGATTGTCGGACCATTATGGAATATCCAAACTGGCATTCGGGTTTGTAGTAGTCGCGTTGTTTGTTTCCCTCCCGGATTTAGTGGTGTCCAGCCTTTCGGCGTTGGAGGGAAACCCCGAATTGGGAGTGGGGGACGCGTTGGGAAGTACGGTCGCCAACATCTGCCTGGTCATCGGAGTGGCAACGGTTTTCAAAAAAATAAAAATAGCGCGAAAGCACATCGTGGATAGCGCGGAAATGCTCCTGCTCATCAGTTTGATTCCCCTCATCCTGCTCGTCAACGCCACCGCCCACACGGCGGAAGGATTGATTCTCCTTGCCGTGTTTTTGTTCTACGTTTTCTTTGTCATGAAAGAAAAAATACCCGCACCCAAGAAAGAGGTGGTGAGGCACAAGGACATCCCGCTCGTGATTGGAACATTCCTCATCGGCGTGCTCTTGATCGTGGTAAGCGCCCAATTCCTGGTGGAAGCGTCCCTTTCCATCGCACAAACAATTGGAATCTCCTCTGCCGTCATCGGACTAACCCTTTTGTCGTTTGGCACCACCATACCTGAGCTCATCATCAATTTTACGGCCGTGCGAAAGGGGGAAGTGGCATTGGCGATTGGGGAAATACTGGGAAGCAGCGTGCTCAACCTCACGTTAGTATTGGGGAGTGCCTTTGCTTTGTCAACCAAAGTGATCGATTTTTCGGTGTTCATTTTGCCGGTGGCGTTCATCGTGATGGCCAATTCAATGCTCGTATATCACTTCATCAAACACGAAGAGATCGGGCGCGCACAGGGAGTCATTTTCTTGAGCATGTACGTGGTATTCATTTTCATGCAGGTGGCCGTGAATTTCATTAAGTAGAAATCGTTAGAGCAGGCCCATCATGGCTTTCAAATCATCCGAGGGCTGCCAGAGGGGTTCAAATGTGACCTGCACATCTACACGCTCTACTCCCTGAATTTTTTTGACGGAGGATTTTACCATCTCCACCAGCATGGGACCAAAGGGGCAACCCGGACTCGTGAGAGTCATCGTAACGTGCACCACCCCCCCATCAATTTTGATTCCATACACCAATTCTAACGTAACAATGTCGATGTGTAGTTCCGGGTCTTCCACCTGCTTCAACGCTTCTTTGATTTGCACCTCGGTGAGTAAGGGAAGTTGGGAATTCGCATTTCTGATGGAAAAATTGTTTGGTTCATTCATTCTTTTTTCACCTCAACTTTAAGCGAATCAAATCCATTTTTTTCAATAAACTCGGCCAATTCAAACCCGCCCGATTTGACGATGCGGCCATTCACCATCACATGAACGCGGGAGGGTTTGACATAGTGCAAAATTCGGTTGTAATGGGTAATGAGCAAAATTCCCATTTTATTTTGTTGAGAAATTTGAGTGATTCCTTCCCCTAAAATCTTCAGTGCATCTACATCGGTTCCCGAATCAGTTTCATCCAGGATGGCAATTTTGGGTTCAAGAACGGCAAGCTGCAAAATTTCACACTTTTTCTTTTCCCCACCCGAAAATCCTTCATTCAGGTACCGATTCACGAGGGCGGAATCCATTTTTAGCAGCGCGGCTTTCTCTTTGAGTTTGGCGATAAAATCGGAAATTTTGATAGGTACTGTTAAACGTGCGTTTAAGGCCGTGCGCAAAAAGTTCGACACGGTTACTCCTGAAATTTCGGCCGGGTATTGAAAGGACAGAAACAATCCAAGTTTAGAACGCTCGTGCGGTTTGAGGGAAAGGACGTTTGTTCCATGAAAAGTAATCGTTCCATTTGTTACTTTGTATTTAGGGTGGCCCGCCAGCACATACGCAAGGGTTGATTTCCCCGAACCATTCGGACCCATTAACGCGACTATTTCCCCTTCATTCATGTCCAAATTGATTCCAAACAAGATGGTTTTGTCCCCTATTGCAACGTGCAAATTCCGTATTTCCAAATCAGACATATGTCATTTCCCTCCCTTCCCGTATTTTTGGTAAATCAGACAGGCATTTTTGACAATATCCAGGGAAAGCATGGCGCACTTCAAGCGGGCGGGGCCCAGCGTTATTCCCAGGAGGGCCTGTATCCCATTCTTATCCAGTTTTTGAATCTGGACCATCGTCTTTCCTTTGATTTCATCGGAAAGGAGGGAAGCGGAAGCAATGGAAATGGCGCACCCTTGACCATTGAAATGAACGTCCATCACTTTCCCTTTTTCGTCCACATTCAATTGAAACGATAATTGGTCTCCGCATACGGGATTCAATTCCGTGTGCTGTACCGAACAGGTTTTCCATTCCCCAAAATTTCGGGGATGCTGATAATGGTCCAATATGTGCTCACGGTACATCCCTTCTCCCGCAAAACTCTTTTCAGGGGCCTCCAATTTAGTCATACAACGGCCCTTTTCCCGCCCGAAAAGATAGACTGGGCTTTTTTGATGCTTTCAACCAACAAATCAACTTCTTGTTGGGTATTGTATATTCCAAAACTCGCACGTGCGGAGGCGGAGATGTTTAGAAGGGTTGCCAGGGGCATGGCGCAATGATGGCCTGCACGGATGGCAATCCCCTTTTCGTTCAGCAGCGAGGCTAAATCGTGTGGGTGAACGGGCGTTGCATTGAATGTTATCACGCCCGAACGAAATTTTGGCTCTGGGCCATAAATGGAAATGTTTTTGAGAGCAAATAACTTGTCATACGCATATTTTACGAGTTCTTTTTCGTGCGCACGAACTTTTTCCATTCCTTGCTTCTGCAAAAAATCAATTGCAGCGCTCAAACCAACACCTTCCGCAATGGGGGGAGTTCCGGCTTCAAACTTCCAAGGTAAATCGTTCCAGGTAGCGCGGTCATAATACACTTCGCGCACCATTTCACCACCAAAGGAAACAGGTTCCAGATGGTTCAACAGGGATTCCTTTCCCCACAGCACACCAATGCCTGTGGGACCATACATTTTGTGACCGGAAAAAGAGAAAAAATCGCACTCCAACGAACGAACGTTCACGGGCATATGGGGAACACTCTGCGCGGCATCCACACTCACCACGGCGCCTACTTTATGTGCGCGGCGAGCAATTTCTTTGATGGGAACAATCGTTCCTAAAACGTTTGAAACATGCGGGATAGAAACAATTTTTGTTTTGGAAGTGATTATTTTATCGATACGCGACAAATCCAGCATGCCTGATTTTTTATCGAGGGGAATAAATTTCAACGCGGCTTTTTGGGCGTTGGCCAGCTGCTGCCAAGGAATGAGATTGGAATGATGCTCAATCTGCGAGACAACAATTTCATCCCCTTTTTCCACGGAAGAAGAAAGCATGCGCGCAAGCATGTTCAGCGAGTCCGTGGTGCCGCGCGTAAAAATGATTTCGCGCATGGATTGCGCGTGAATGAAATCCGCTGTCTTTTGGTGAGCTAATTCATACGCGAGCGTGGCTTCTTCCGCCAACCGGTAAATGCCCCGGTGAACATTGGCGTTGTGCAAGCGGTAATAGGCATCCATGGCTTTCAATACAGTCAGTGGCTTTTGAGTGGTGGCTGCGTTGTCCAAATATACCAGGGAGTGCTTCCCAATCTTGCGCGAAAGAATAGGAAATTCTTTTTGGATGGATGAAAAGGAATTTTGTTGAACGTGCGTCATGCCATCACCTTATCTGAGTGGGAAATAAAATTCCCACTGTCCAGCCCAAAATGGAGCTTCTGCGCCACGCGAAAGCGGAATGCTTGAACGGTGGAGGAGGGGGGAAATTGACCTAAAACGTGCTCCAAAAACCCTTGAATGTACAACGCACGCGCCGAATATTCAGGAAGGCCACGCGAAGAAAGGTAAAATAACTTTTCGGTATCGATGCGGCCAACGGTTGCGGCATGCGAACAGCGAACATCCGACCCCTCAATTTCAAGCGCGGGAACCGGGTCTGCCTCGGCACGGGGGGAAAGAAGCAGAACATCCGCGCGCTGATTTCCCACGCTCCCCTTGGCTTCTTTTACCATTTTCAACAAACCGTGATACACCACTTTGGAATGGCCACCCATGACCCCACGCGAAAGAAGCGTGCTATGCGTGTGCGGATGCGTATGATGGGCGGCTTGCTCAATATCAAATATCTGCGATTCATCCCCTGCAAACACACCCGTGTTATGCGTCGCCGCGTTTTCCCCATGGAGGGTTGATGTCACATCCGCTTTGACAAATTGAGAGCCAAACTCCCCCCAAAACCAATCCACGCGCGCATTTTTTTGCACGGAAGCGCGCTTAAAGGCAAAACGAATAGTCTTCTCTGGAAAATCCTGCAACCCAATATAGGAAATACGCGCCCCCTCCTCTGCAAAAATTTCAACGGCAGCGCTTTGAAAACCCGGCTCGTTTAGCGAGTGGGGATTGGATTCAGACTGAATAAATGACGCGTGCGAGTGCGGACCGGCTAAAATGAGAATATGAGAGAAAGCTGCACTGGCAAAAATAGGCAAAGGGATTGGGGTTTCAACTTTTACGTTGGCAGGAATGACGACTATCACGCCCTCTTTTACTTTTGACAGGTGCAGCATTTCCATTTTGACATTTTTATTCAAGAGCGCGCCAAAAAATTCGTTCATTTTTTCTGGAAAACGAGCAAAAGCAGTTGAAATGTCACAAAAAATAATTCCCTCTTCCAGTATTTGATAAAAGGGGGGCGTTGACACGTTTGAAATCATTTCCGCACGCTGCTCAATTTCTAAAAAAGAAACGCCTGCTTGGATGTCGAGACCATATTTTAATTCTGAAAAAGAAAGCGCCGAATACGCAGTGTGAGCGGATAGCTGTTTTTGCGCGAGTGAAAACGAAGAGGTCATATCTTTCAAAAACTCCAAACGATTATCCGTGATTTTCCATTTCCATCGCAATCAAACGATTCAATTCCACCGCATATTCAAGGGGAAGCTCCTTGACCACGTTTTCAATGAAACCTTGAACGACCATTTGCATGGCTTGCTCTTCGTTTAGGCCACGGGACATCAAATAGAACAACTGGTCTCCATCAATTTTGCCTACGGTGGCTTCGTGCGCCACATCCACATTTGAATTAAGAATTTTCATGAAAGGGAATGTATTGGAAATGGAATCATCGTCCATCTGCAGCGCATCACATTTTACCGACACTTTTGAATCCTCGGCGGCTTTCACTACTTTCACGTGGCCACGGAAGGTGCTAATTCCCCCATCCTTTGAAATGGATTTAGCACGAATGATCGAACTCGTGCGCGGAGCGAGATGGTACACTTTGGCCCCCGTGTCTTGGTTTTGATTTTTTCCCGCTACCGCAATGGAAATGTGGTCGGCCTTGGCCCCTTCCCCCTTGAGAATGGAACAAGGATACAACATGGTGGTGCCGCTCCCCGTTTGGGCGGAGACCCATTCCATGAGCGAATTATCATCCACAATCGCACGCTTCGTGTTCAAATTGTACGTGTTCTTGGACCAATTTTCAACGCTTGAATACCGCATGCGCGCGTTCTTTTTCACATAAATTTCCACACACCCCGCATGGAGGGCGTTTGGGGAATACATCGCGGCTGAGCAGCCTTCAATATAGTGGAGCTGTGCCCCATCTTCCACAATGATCAACGTATGCTCAAATTGCCCACCACGTTTGGCATTCATACGAAAATATGCTTGTAAGGGCATGTCTACTTTCACGTTTTTGGGGACGTAAATGAACGTGCCCCCGCTCCATACAGCCGCGTGGAGCATGATAAATTTGTGGTCAGTGACGGGAATGCATTTCGTCATGAAATATTCCTTCACCAATTCGGGATATTTTTGCAAGGCCACGTCCATGTCCTCGAAAATGACTCCTTTGGCGGCCAAATCGTCGCGGATTTTGTGATACACAACATCGGAATCATACTGTGCAGATGCACCGGCTAAATACTTTTGTTCAGCCTGGGGAATACCAAGCCGATCAAACGTCTTTTTGATATCGGCAGGCACATCATCCCAATTTTGGCTATTATTTTTCGCATCAGGCCGCGCATAATAGATGATTTCGTCGAATTTTAGCTTTGACAAGTCCGGCCCCCACGTGGGAACGGGGGTTTGCATGAATGCGCGCAACCCTTTCAAACGAATTTCGAGCATCCACGCGGGCTCCTTTTTTTGCCGGGAGATTTCGCGCACCAATTCTTCAGACAAACCAGGCTTGGCTTTGTACACGTGTCTTTCCGTGTCGGAGTGGTCGAACACGTCGCGGTCCAATTCAACCAATGGCTGCGTGGTTTCCGTCTCTGAAAGCAACATTGCTTTGTTTTGTTCCATGTCCTTTTTTCTCCTTCCTTACTTTCTCATTACATTCATGATGCCTAAACGCTCTTTGTCATGCAGAAAATGGGTGCACACATTGCAATTGTACTTGGTGTAAATTCCATCAAATGTTTCAATGAACTCATGGGCGAGCTTATCCAGGAGTTTTTTCCCTTCGTCCGTAATGGTGAAGATTTTCTTGTCACGCATCCCTTTTTCCTTTACAACAATCAACCCTTGTTTTTCAAAACGCCCGAGAAGAGGATAAAGGGTTCCGGGCGTTAAGGGGGAAGAACGGTGCTTCGACAAGTCCTGAATGAGGGCGTATCCGTGACTATCCTGAATGAAGAGGTGCCATAGCACTTGGAGCTCAAGCATACTGATTCGCGATATATCGACAACCATACTATCTTGATATTGGACCCTATTTATAAGGGTTTACGGGCAAGAATGAAACTTTTAGTGTTAAACGGGAAATAACCCATTTATAGGCTGGGCGCGTCGGTTGCCCCATGAACGAGCATCCAAACTACATTCGGGGAAAATGGGTTCCGAGTTCAAGTGGGAAAACGTTCCCGAGCCTCAATCCCGCTACTGGAAAAAGTATTGGAACGTTCCAATCGGGAACAAAAAAAGACGTTGAAATGGCCATTGAAGCCGCGGAAAAAGCCCAAGAGGAATGGAGCGAAACCCCCTCCCCCAAACGCGCGGAATATCTGTTTGAAATTTCACGCACGCTAAAAAAAAATAAAGAGAAACTGGCAGAGCGCATGACAGAAGAAATGGGAAAAGTGTTGAAAGAGTCGCGCGGGGATGTGCAAGAAGCCATTGATGTGTTTGAATACATGGGAGGGGAGGGGAAGCGGATGTTTGGACATACAACCCCAAGCGAATTGAAACACAAAATGGCCTGCACCATACGCAGACCAATTGGGGTGGTGGGAATCATTACTCCATGGAACTTCCCCATGGCCATTCCTGCATGGAAAATAGCCCCCGCAATGGTGTGCGGAAACACAATACTATTCAAACCCAGTTCAGATACTCCACGCACCGCCATGGATTTGGTTGAAATAATTGAAGAGGCCGGTGTCCCGGCCGGAGTCGTGAACATGGTGACGGGCAGTGCGGAAAACGTGGGAAACGAAATCGTTACCAACCCCCGCATTCGAGGCATTTCGTTTACGGGAAGCAAGGAAACGGGAAAATGGATTACGCAAAACGCAGGAATAAAAAAAATAGGGCTCGAGTTGGGAGGAAAGAACGCCATCATCGTCATGGAAGATGCCGATTTGGAGCTGGCTGCCGAAGGAATACTGTGGGGAGCGTTCGGAACAACGGGCCAACGCTGCACGGCCGCATCGCGCGCCATTGCCCATGAAAAAATAGCCGAGAAGCTGGAACAATTGCTCGTAGAAAAAACAAAAAAACTAAAGATTGGAAATGGGTTAAACAAAAACACCGACGTTGGCCCCTTAATCAATGAAAAGGCGGTGGAAAAAAGCATTGCGTATACTATCATTGGAAAAAAGGAAGGAAAATTGGCATGCGGGGGGAAGCCATTGAACACTCCCGGATTCTTTTTTCAACCCACCATTTTTTCACGGGTAAAACCGCATGCACGGATTGCACAAGAAGAAATATTTGGGCCGGTTTTGAGCATTCTTCGCGTGCGCAATTTGAACGAGGCCATTCGGGTGTGTAATGGGGTGGAGTATGGACTGAGCAGCAGCATTTACACAAACAACATCGCGAATGCCATGTATGCGATTGAAAAAATTGAATCGGGAATAACATATGTGAATAGCAGTACGATTGGAGCGGAAGTGCACCTACCGTTTGGGGGAGTGAAACAGACTGGAAATGGAACACGGGAAGCGGGGTGGACAGGAACGGAAGAATTTAGTGAAATTAAAACAGTCTATATTGACTATAGTGGTAAGCTGCAAAAGGCGCAAGGAATTGATTAGAAAAACTATTTCTTCTTGCGAGGGGGTTTTATTTTCCCGGGGGGAACTGGTTTAGGTTTGGGTTTTTGTAATCCCTCCCTATAATTTGAGAGATTAGAACCCTCACCCAACTTGGAAGGAGTTCGTCGGCGATCATTGGATCGTCCCACGCCCCGCTCAGCCCATACACCTGAGGCGGGCGGAAAGGGTGGCTGTCCTGCCCCCTGCGGAAGACTCCCACGATACCTTCGACTTCCTCTATATCGCCCCATAATTCTCAACGTATACCATTCTTGTATATAAATCTCAACACCCCGATGGAAAACGGATTGACCCATATGAAAATTAACATCCAAACCAAACTACCGGGACCCCAATCGAAGGCCATTTTGGAACGGCTGGAACAAAAAAACGGGGCGTACAACATTGACCATGCGTACGTGCATTCGGGGGAAGGGAAAGGAAGCCACTTTGTTGATTTGGATGGAAACATATTCATTGATTTCGCGGCCCAGATTGCGAGCAACCCGCTTGGATACAATGATGCGGCCATGTTGCGCGTATTGCAAAAACACACCAACTACACTCCCATCAAGTATGGGGGGCAGGATTTCATTGTCCCGCAACACTTGGAATTGATTGACGAATTGCTAAAAATTGTTCCAAAAGAATTGAACGCCGCATTTCTGATTAACTCAGGGGCGGAAGCCAACGAGAACGCGCTCAAAATAGCATGCCACAAACGACCAACCGCCAAAATTGGTATTTCATTTTACAATGGCTGGCACGGACGAACAACGGGGGCATTAAGCCTCACCAATTCTCGAAGTGTACAAGTAAAACACTTCCTGCGATTGCCCGTACGGCACATTTCATATAGCGAGGAGGGACCCGAGGAACTCGAAGCGCTCATTCGACGAGAGTTTGATGCGGATGAAATTGGATTTGTAATTATGGAGGGGGTGCAAGGGGAGGGGGGATACATTCCGGCCAGCAATCTGCTGGTTCAGGGGATTCGAAAAGTAACCAAAAAAGAGGGAATCCCCCTCATTTTTGATGAAGTGCAGGCCGGAATGGGAAGAACCGGAAAGTGGTGGACATACCAACATCACGGAATTACTCCTGACATTCAAACTAGCGCCAAAATGCTTCAAGTAGGAGCTACCATCGCCAACAAAAAATGGTTCCCAAAAGAAAAAAGCGCCATTAGTTCCACATGGGGAGGGGGGCAGGTGTTGGACATGGCAATGGGGGCGGCGGTCATTCGTGAAATAAAAAAAAGAAAATTGTTGAAAAATGCCACACGGATGGGAAATGGAATTCACCAACGCCTACGGGAAATCCACATTGAAACAAATGCAATCCACCACCCCAGGGGATTGGGATTAATGCAGGCGTTTGATTTAGAAAATGTTAAACTGCGGAACCAATTCCAACAAAAGTGCTTCCAAAAAGGACTCATTGCATTGGGGTGCGGAGTGAGCGGCATGAGAATATCCCCCTCTTTAAATATTACGAAGGAAGAAGTACATGAGGGAATGGATGTTATTGAAGAAGTGGCAAAAGGGATAAAGTGAGGAAAAAAAGATGGCTAAACTCGATTTCAAAATGCTGCACGAACTCATGGACCTGGAAGGGGTTTCGGGAAATGAAGGGGAGGTTCGCACCTATATTCAAGGAAAAATAAAACCGTATGTGGACGTGATGAGCGTTGACAAGTTAGGGGATTTAATTTGCCACAAAAAAGGAAAAAAACCCACCCTCATGCTCGCCGCCCACATGGATGAAATTGGGTTGATGGTCAAACGCATTGACAAAGTGGGGAGAATATACGTGAGCGCATTAGGAGGCATTACCACGTTGAACGTGGTAGGGCAAACCGTTGAAATTAGAGAGAGCAAAGGACCGGTCAAAGGAATCATTTCCACCAAAGAAATAAACAACGACTATGAAATAAAGGAACTCCCGGAGATTAACGATGTGTTTGTGGATACCGGACTTTCCGCACGCGAATTAGAAAAGCGGGGAGTGGAAATTGGCTCCTACTTAAGCCTTGAACGCACCGACCACAAGATAGGAAACTCCCAGTTTATCGCGGGAAAGGCGCTTGATGACCGAATTGGATGTTTTGTTTTAATTGAAATGGCCAAGCGTTTACGAAACGTGGACCATGAAATATACTATGTGTTTACCGTCCAAGAAGAAGTTGGATTGTACGGGGCCAAAGTTTCCACCTATCAAATCGACCCGGACTTGGCCGTGGCAATAGATGTGAGCAATGCCAACGATATGAATGACGAACCCACCAAGGTTGTGGGAAAGGGGCCGGTTATTACCATGAAGGACGATGAAATGATTGGAAATGCATGTTTGAACGACTACTTCAAACACATTTCAAAAAAGATGAAAATACCCGTGCAATTGGAAGTGAGTAACTTCGGAACAACCGACGCACTCACCATTTCCCTATCCAAGGGGGGAGTGCCGGCTACATCAATGGGAGTCTGCCTGCGAAACATTCACACGACACACAGCATCGCATCCAAAAAAGACATAGAACACTGCCTGCAATTGCTGGAAGCGTTCGGAAAAAAACCGCCCATGCATTGCGTGAAATGAAATGACCTCCTCCCAGGCCTAAAGGCATGGGTATCCATGTGGAAGTAGAATGTCACCGGGCTCGCGGACGCGTTCGCCTAACACGGGGCGACGCATGCCGCTCAACCCTTGAGTCGGGTTGATCGAACGTATGGGTACCGTAAACGGTACCCAAACTTCCGCGTGGCCGCAGGTGAGCGGCCAAGGGCGAGGTATGAACCTTTTTCCCCGGGCTTTTTTCTAAAAAGCCCGAATCATTTAGGCAAACGCCATCGACTGGAGGAATGAGGCACTAGCCCGGCTTTCCGGTATGTTTGGTTTGACTGTCTCACTTGCCTTTTATACCCTTTATCGGTGGAAAGATAATCAAAAAGAGCGAATCTTTTAGGCACTACCCCCACAACACCAAAACCTTTTCGCCGGGCCAAATTCACTACTTGCTTAGCAAAAAATACACGCCAATTTTCGCCAAGATTCTCATTTAAATTTGCATAATTCGCTGCGTGTTCCTTCCTTTTCTTTAAAAAATCGGGGTCATTTGGCCGTACTCTTAATTTTGTGCCCTGAATATTGGTAACACAAATACTTGGTTTGCCTTCCTGAATGTAAATATACCCCCCAACCGTTGCCACAGCCCGCCCCTTTGCATTTCGAACAATCATTATGAGCGGCGTCTCCGTATGATAGAGTAAGTCATAAGAGAATTCATATTCACCCATGCGAGATGGTTTTTGTCTGAGCCACAGCGGAACAACTTTCATACACAGACGATACGATTTTAGCGCTTCATCGAAGGGCAACCTCATCTGGGATAACCCTTCAAAATATGTTTGGGTAAAGGCGGACGCTAAATATCCAAAATTACAGTTGGCGTATGCACTCCGTTGAGCCAAACTTTCATGCAAACTTTTGGCAAATGGCTGATTTAATTTCCAGACAAGGGGAATGCGTTCAAGCATGGCTTTCTCAAAATCGGCGTAATCAATCCTTGGTCTTTCAAAAAGAATGAGTGCGCTGATACCTCTCGCAATATCTAGCGCTTCCAGATAAGGTAAACCGACATACTTCATATTTCTGTCTTCGAAAAAAGTACCCCCAAAAGGTACTTGGTCATTCATGTGTCGATTCAAAAAAGCTTCAAAAACATCAATCTGCCTTTCCTCGAGAGCCATAAGAGCAGATTATATGACTGAAAAATATAACCCTATTTGATATTCAAAATCTTTTTCAACGTCGGCTTGTCAAATCCAACAATAATTTTTCCGTTGATTTCAGTAACGGGAACACCCGACTGACCAGACTTCATAATCATCTGCTGCGCCGCCTGCGTGTCTTCCGCGACGTTGATTTCTTTGAACGCAATTTTATTCTCTTTCAAAAAATCCTTTTCTAAGTGACAATAGGGGCAGGTGGGAGTGGAATAAATGGTAATAGTGGGTTGGGCCATACGGGAATACCTCGCAAACGACTGATACTAACGGGGGTTGCCCGATAATATAAAGGATTTCCCCAATTGCGCAAAAAACTAAATCAAGTCCAGCCAATATCCCTTGCGCGGTCTAACGTTATATTCGTCTGCGTGGCGGGCACAGTATTCCCAAATCCTATTTACTGCATCATTATTCCCTTCTCCCAAACGCACGGATTTCATCCCTTTTTTCCGGGCAAATTCAATGAAATCGGCCACGGCCTCCCGGGCATACCCCTTGTTTCGCAGCGAATGATTAACCCACACGTGAAACATATGCATGGTCTTTCCATGCCGATGAAACGCAACGTGCGCCATGATGTCCCCGCCCTTCTCAAACACCAGAACATTACGGCGAGTGGAGCGCAGCGCGAGAATCAATGGAACATCCAACATTCCCCTTAATGGTTTTGGAACCTTCTCCACCAATTTGCGGATTTTAGCCGTCTTATCCGCATACACACTTTGCCGGGAAGGGTCTTCCTGCGTGGGGTCAAGGGTCCAACTCACGAGGTGACGGCGAACACTGGACCTGTTCCCATTCCTGAATGAGGCACGCACCATTCCTTTAGGGAGGGGTAGTCGACGTGGACCCCGCATACTAGTTATTCGTCTCCGCCACCAATTTTTCAATCACGGCTTTGAATTCCCCCGCTTCTGCGTCCAAATCGTCCTGAGTTTCATAGGCATTCCCAATGCGGTAATACTTGCACCCAAACAAATAAGTGGGAACGCTCTGGCGGGGATTAACAGTCTGAAACAATGACACTTCTCCCGGCGGAACCGATGCTTCTTTGGCGGGGGTGAACTGATCGTTGCCTATGTCCAAATCCCAATGGTACGCCACAATCTTTCCCGCATCCATGTACTCTTCCATAACCCCATTGAATGTCGAATTAACCCATCGGCAGTGGGGACAGGTGGTGGTGGAATACAAGCGGATGATGGGCTTCCCCTCCTGCGTGCAGATTTGAGCATTAGGCAAAACCTGAAAGGAGGAAATGGAGGTGGGAGCAATCGCAGTAGTGTCGCGGGACTCATATTGGGATGAAATGCACCCTGAAAAAAACAACAAACCAATCGCAAAAATAAAAAAAAAGGTTTTCATCCCAAAGAGAAGGAGAAAGAAAATAAAAAGGGGAAGGGAAAAAAGGGCCCCCTCCCCGTTAATTAACTACGATAGTGCACGTGCTCGGCACTTGATACCATTTCTTTCCTTCCGCAGCAGCAGTAATGGCCTGCTCGAACGCGGAAGTGGGGCATGCGCCCACGACTAACTGAACCTTGTCACCGGGCTTTCCAATGGCAAAGCTGGGAGTCCCCCCCACTCCAATTTCCTGACCTTCGGCCTGATTCGCCTGAATGCCGGCCGCATACTTTTTCTCCGAAAAACAGGTATTGAAAGCAGTCATGTCCAATCCAACGTCGGTCGCCCACGCCGTCAAGTCTGCTTCAGTGTATTGCGAGGTCCCGCTCGGGTCAATCTTGGTTGTTTCCTCAAAAATTTTGTCATGCATTTCCCAAAACTTTTCCTGCTCTCCTGCACAACGGGCGGCGCTCGCCGAGGGTACGGCCAATGAATGAAAGGGTAGGGGATAATCCTTGAAGACCAGTGAAATTTTCCCTTCGTCCGTCCACTGTTTCAACTGAACAAACGAATCGTTAAAGAAGCGCTTGCAGAATGGGCACTGGAAATCAGAATATTCAATCATTATTACGGGTGCGCTATCCGAACCCAATTTTCCAGCGAAATTGGTCGAAGATAGTTCAGCTAACGTTTTATTGGATTGGGGAGTGGGGGCCAAATCTCCTTGACCCGGATCCGGGGTTGGGAGCACAGTACCACCACCCCCCGCAATGGTGAGGGTGGAAAGACCGTCCCCCAGCGTGTTGGCGGCGGAAACCACCGAATAACCCAAAATGACCGCTGCCAGCAAAATGCTGAGCGGCAAAACGTACAGAGAAAAATCACCCTCTTTAGGGGGGTGGTTTGGAGCATGGTGCTCCCCGGCTTCATTCATCAAAATCAACCTCCAAAACAATCCATCCAAACGGATACGGACGACTACTTCTAATGGCACGAATGTTTAAAATAAAGAGCCAAAAAGCCAGGAAAAGAAGAAAAAGATAAACCTGCTGGCTTAAAATGACTAAAACGCCAGATGAAAACATGAACCGCCTACCCACGGGAGTGACCGGATTGGACGAACTCATCGAAGGAGGACTCCCTGAAGGAAGAAGTTTTTTGGTGAGCGGAGCAACTGGAACGGGAAAAAGCATTTTCTGCACCCAATTCATCTACCAGGGAGCGGTGATGTACAAACAGCCCGGGGTGTACGTGACGCTGGATGAGCGGCCCAACCTCTTACGGGAGGATATGCTCTCGTTTGGATGGGACTTGCGCAAACTCGAAGACGATAATCTGATTGAAATCATCGACGGAAGCGTGGCCAAAATTGGAATGCCAAGCGAGGAACAATTCTCAATG
The DNA here is from genome assembly GCA_020053155.1 of Nitrososphaerota archaeon. Taxonomy (GTDB): domain Archaea; phylum Iainarchaeota; class Iainarchaeia; order Iainarchaeales; family VGJJ01; genus VGJJ01. The sequence continues at coordinate 2,508 of JAGVNS010000161.1, read as the reverse complement.
CCCACGGGCTTTGATTTGGATAAATTATTGCTCGAAATCATGCGCACCACTCGGAGAATTGGGGCAAAGAGACTCGTGATTGACTCCATCCCCGCCCTTGGATTCAACTACGAAAACGCCAATGAAGTGCGAAAAGCCATTTTGAAATTGAGCTACATGCTGGAACGCACGGGCGTAACCACATTAATGGTCAGCGAAACCCGCGAAGGGGAAGGAGGGGCATTTTCGCGATTTGGGGTGGAAGAGTTTGTGGTGGACGGAGTGTTTATGCTGCATTATTTGGGGATGGGAAGCCAGAGCAACCGCACGTTACACATCCGAAAATTAAGGGCCACGCATCACTCGGAGGATTTGCACCCCATCCAAATAACGCCCAGGGGAATCAACGTGATGACCCTGGAAAGCACGTACAAGAACGTGTAGGCCATAAACGGAAAAGCACCGTTTTTAAGCCCACCCGAGGGCTAAACGATATACATGACTACGTTTGAGGAATTACGGCAAAGCAAACTCCAAAAGCTCGTAGAATTGCGAAAAAAAGGAATCAGCCCATTCCCCTACCAATACATCCGCACGCATACTGCCGGCGAAATACGTGAAAAATTCAACTCCCTCCAGAATGGGGAAGAAAGCAGTGTTCAAGCCAAAGTATGCGGAAAAGTAATGAGCATCCGGGGATTTGGAAAACTCATGTTTGTGGATTTGTTCGATGATACGGGAAAAATACAAATACAATTGAAAGTGGGGGTAACGCCCGAAAGCATGTTTGAGTTAGTTAAACTGCTTGACACGGGGGATTATGCGGGAGCGGAAGGAAAAATCATTCGCACGCAGAGAGGAGAGTTGAGCATTCTCGCAGATACGGTACAGGTGCTCAGCAAAAGCGTTGCCCCATTGCCCGATAAATGGCACGGAATCAGCGACATTGAAGCGCGCTATAGACAACGCTATTTGGATTTATTCATGAATCCGGAAGTGAAAAAAATATTTGTCAACCGGGCCAAAATAATCCAATCTATCCGAAAAGTACTCGACCAACAAGGGTTTGTGGAAGTGGAAATTCCAACTTTGCAGCCTGAATATGGGGGGGCGAATGCGCGACCGTTTGTAACCCACTCAAATGCCCTGGACCAGGATTTGTATTTGTCCATCTCCCCAGAAATATACTTGAAGAGACTGATTATCGGAAATATTGAAAAAGTGTACACCGTAACCAAAAACTTTAGGAACGAAGACATTGACAAAACGCACAACCCGGAGTTTTCCACCATGGAATGTTATTGGGCGTACGCGGATTACAACGACATGATGGAATTGACGGAAGAAATGTTTCGCGAAGCATGCATCGCGGTGCACGGAAATGAACAATTTACGTACCAAGGAAAAGAATTTGATTTAAGTGGAAAATGGGAAAGACTACCCATGAAAAAAGCCATCAAAAAATATGGGAACGTAAACGTGGATGATTTATCCGACCAGGAAATGTTGAACATGATTGCCAAAACGGGAAAAAAAATGGAAAACCCAAAATTACGCGGGTTGATTATTAGCGAATTGTTTGAAGCAATAGCGGAACACCATTTGATCCAACCGACTCACTTAATGGACCACCCGTATGAAACAACCCCCCTGTGCAAAGAACATCGCACGGAAAAAGGATTGATTGAACGATTCGAATCCTTTATCAATGGATGGGAAATGAGCAATGCGTACTCGGAATTGAATGATGCGATTAAACAGCGCGAATTATTGGAAAAACAATCCAAAGAAGGAAGGGCGAAAGGAGAAGAAATGCCCGTGGATGAAGACTTTATCCGCGCCATGGAATACGGAATGCCCCCCACCGGCGGATTGGGAATGGGAATCGACCGAATGTGCATGCTATTGTTAGACCAACCCACGATACGAGATGTTATTTTCTTCCCGCAGATGAGAAATCTGAAATAATCCGTCTGATGGAGGGAAGACAAATAAACAACGGAATCACATTTTAGATATGGGAATCGTGCGTGGTATTCGTGAGGCCATTAGACGTCGAAAGAATTTCGTAGGAATCCATGTTCACGAAGAAATAGGAAGCGGCCGACAAGGAGTTGTTCGACGAGCAACGGTAAGTAGAAAGGGAAAAGAGAGAAGTTTCGCCCTGAAACGATACATCTATTGGGCTGAGGGACGAGAACCCGGTTCGTCTTATCGAAGAGCGTTGGGTGGAAGGGAACAAAAAATAATGGCGCAAGATGATGCGCATAAACTTCATCTATTGAAGAAACTCGGTTTTCCAACCGTTCCATTTCCAACTCCTACACGAAAGGGATTGTTAATGAAAGATCTGACGGAAAAGGGGCAAAAAAGGGTTGTCGATATGCAACAAGCCACTAACCAATTTTATCGAATGCATGGAAATAAGGGAAATGACAATAGGGGCTTCGCCCCTATGACCCCACGCGTGTTCTCCGCGGGCCCTTCGGGCCTCGCGGTATCTTTTTTATGACGCTGGTGCGTCTGGCA
>JAGVNS010000066.1 GCA_020053155.1 Nitrososphaerota archaeon | reverse complement strand
GTAAATGAGAACAAAGGTAATTCCAACGGTTGAAAGGAACAGCACTCCTATCGTGCTTTCGATGAATTGCTGCATGTCCGTTCGTGCTTTCTGCAGTTTTTGGAGGATTTCTCCCGACCTTCGGTCTTCAAACACGGAATAGGATAGCGAGAATGTGTGTTGTACAGACTGGGAATACATTTCGGTTCCCACGCGCTGCGTGACCACATTCACGTAATACTCCTGGAACGTTTTGGCGGTGCGCGAGATGAATGCCACTCCCATGGAAGCGAGGAGAAGGAGAACAACGCCGGAAATAAATTGTTCATTTGTGAGCGCGCCTATTTTGGTCGCGTAATCGTCAATAATAAAACGAAAAATAAGCGGGTCAAGGAGGGAAAATACCTGATTGATCGCCGCCAGAGCGAGTGCCAGCGCAATGGTTTTTTTGTGCGCGCGGAGGAATTTCCAGCCCGGAATGATCATGTACTATCGGATGTCCGATTAGCTTTTAATTGATTGAAGGGAGTGGACTTTCTGACCTATATAATCCCATTTCATATGGCTATAAATACGAAAAAAGCCTTGATGGGGGGTTAATGGATTGGGAATATACATTACGAAACGTTCATTTTTCTTCTCGCCTCATGAATGCCTCAGGTCCTCTTTGTACGTTTGAAAATGAGCTCGAATCGTTAGGGCAGAGTGAGAGTGGCGCCATTGTACTGAAAAGCACAACCATGGAACCCCGCACCGGAAATGAACGACCCAAATATTACGAAAATGAGCATGGTTCCATTAACAGCAACGGGTTGGAAAATTTGGGGTATCAAAAATATTGCGAATTGATTCCAAAATTGAAACAGTTTGGGAAACCCATCATTCCCAGCGTGTGCGGTTTTAGTTTGAGCGAATTCGAAACCATGGTCAAAGCCTTTGACAAAGCGGGAGCGGATGTCATTGAAATCAACCTTTCCTGCCCCAACATTATTGGAAAGCCGCAAGTGGCGTACGATTTTGAGCAATCGGAGAAATACTTATCTGCCATTCGAAGTGTAACCGACAAACCCTTGTGGGTGAAACTGCCTCCTTATTTTGAATTGATTCATCGTCAGGAAATGGCCAAATTGTTGCTCAAAAACAAAATGGATGGCGCCACGCTCATCAATTCGGTGGGAAACTCCATCATTGTGGATCCCGAAAAGGGGCAAGCCGTCATTAAACCCAAGCAAGGGTTGGGAGGTTTGGGCGGGCATTACGTTAAACCCATTGCATTGGGAAACGTGTGGACGTTTTACAATGAGTTGAAAGGAAAGATTCCCATCATTGGCGCGGGAGGGGTTTATTCGGGGAAGGATGCGTTTGAATTCTTTTTGTGCGGCGCTGAAATGGTGCAGATTGGAACGGCCTACAAGCACGAAGGCCCGGGAATTTTTTCTCGAATCAAAAAAGAATTGGACGCATTTCTTTCCCTAAAAAAATACTCTTCCATCAACGACGTGATTGGAAAACTCAAGGTAGTGGAGGGCGAGGAATATGGCTTTACTGCTTGACAATGCACACGTTTTTTCATTTGGGAAATTGCAGAAACAAAACATTATTTTGGATGAGTATGTTCGCGCGTCCGGAAAAGAAGAGGTGGTCCTTCCCCTCCTCAATTACTGGGTGTTGCCCGGACTCATTGACGTGCACGTTCACTTTCGCGTCCCAGGGGGGGAGCATAAGGAGGATTGGAAGAGCGGAAGCAAAGCGGCCGCGCATGGGGGAGTGACTATGGTCATAGACATGCCCAATACCCATCCCCCCACTACAACCAAAAAATTATTTGAAGAGAAAAAAACCATTGCGGAAAGGGATTCCATTGTTCGTCACGCGTTTCATTTTGGGGCAACGGCAGACAATTTCAATGAGGCGTTGTCCATCCCCGATTTACATTCCGTGAAAATGTATATGGGTTCTAGTACAGGTAATTTGCTCGTAAACAACAAGGAAGTATGGGAAAAATGGTTCCAGTTGTGCAAGCAAAAGAATTGGGTCATGGTCGTACATGCGGAGGATGAGAATTTGATTCAGGAGCACACTAAAACCTTCACGCAAAACGACGTGCACGTGCACAACAAAATACGCGACTCTCATGTGGAAGAAATGGCCGTGCAGAACGCTCTTGAACTGCAGAAAAAGATTGGAAACAAACTCCACATTGCCCACCTTTCAACCAAAGCGGGGTTGGAATTGATTGAGAAAGCCAAGGGGGAAAGTTCAAACGTCACGTGCGAGGTTTCTCCTCATCACTTGTTTCTTTCCGAAAAGGATTTGGATGCGCTTGGAAATGGGGGAAAAATGAATCCTTCATTGAAAACTAAAGGGGATGTTCACGCGTTATGGAAGGGGCTGCGAGAGGGAACCATTGACTGCATTGCCACGGACCACGCCCCCCACACCATTGAAGAAAAAAATAAACCCTATTTGGAAGCCCCATCCGGCGTTCCAGGAATTGAAACCATGCTTCCCTTGGTGCTGGATGCGGTGCATCGGGAAGACATTTCGTTGGAACGAGTCGTTGAGTGTTGTTCAACCAATCCTGCGCGGATATTCAACTACCCTTATCAGGGAGGGTTGGAGCCCGGGAAGTGGGGGGATGCCATAGTCATTGACCCCAACGCAAAATGGACCATTCATGGAAAGGAACTTTTTTCCAAGTGCGGGTGGACGCCTTTTGAAGGGAAAACAATATATGGGAAAGTAATCAAAACCATTGTGGGAGGGAAGATTGTGTATGATGAGCGACAAAAATGAACTCTGTAAAGAGTTGTTTGAGTGTGGAGCGGTAAAGTTCGGCTTGTTCACGTTAAAATCCGGGCTCAAGAGCCCCATCTATTTGGATTTGCGCGTTCTGGTGTCGCATCCTAAAATATTGCAGCGCGTAGCGCGTGTGCTGAAAGAACTTTCAACTCCCCTCACGTTTGACCGAATCGCGGCCATTCCCTACGCGGCCATTCCCATTGGAACCGCATTGAGTTTAGAGGCGGGATGGCCCATGATTTACACGCGGAAAGAAACGAAAGAGTATGGAACCAAAAAACAAATCGAAGGAGAATACAATGAAGGGGAAACTGTTTTGGTGATTGATGATTTGATTTCCACGGGAGCCAGTAAATTTGAAGCGATTGAACCATTGGAAAAGTCAGGATTGAAAGTCAAAGACATTGTAGTACTCATTGACCGGCAGCAAGGGGGGAAAAAGGAACTGGCGGAGAAAGGATATCAACTTCACGCTGGACTTTCCGTTTCAGAAATATTATCCGCATTGAAAGAGATGGGAAAAATTTCCCAAGCACAATATGTGGGCATTCAATCGTATTTTGACAGCCCCCAAAAGTGGGTGGAAGGGAAATGAATTACATCGATTTTTTGCGTCAATCCGCTCGCGAGAGAAAAAGCATCGCATGCTTGGGAATGGACCCCATCATTGAGAAGATTCCCATTCAGGAAAATGACGTGGAAAAGAAAATCGTTCAGTTTTATTCGAACATTCTGGACGCATGTGCAAGTGAAAACGTTTTTCCCGGGGCGTGCAAACCTAATTATGCGTATTATGCCCAGTATGGGTGGCCCGGTTTGCGTGCGTTGGAAAAAGTGTGTGAAATGGTTCGGGAAAAAAATATTCCCCTTATTTTGGATGCCAAGCGGGGAGACATTGGGACAACGTCTGCCGCCTATGCGAAAGAAGTGTTTGGTTTTTGGAATGTGGATTGTGTCACTATTGCTCCCTACATGGGAGTGGATTCGGTTCAGCCTTTTATTGAGTGGGCGGAGAAACATGGGAAAGGGGTGTACATTTTGAATCGCACGTCTAATCCGGGAGCAAAAGAATTGCAAAATTTGGTTTTGGAAGAAACGCAAAAACCCTTATATGAGAAGGTTGCGCGGCACATTTTGAATTGGGGAAAAAATGCTCAGGGGAACGTGGGGGCGGTAGTCGGGGCCACCAACATCCAGGAATTTCAGGAAATTCACTCTCTTTTCTCCGCTAACTCCCTTCCGGTTCCCTATTTGATTCCAGGAGTAGGGGGGCAGGGCGGGAGTGCGGTGGAGGTGATGCGCGTACTCAAGGAAAATGGAAAGGATGTGTCCATTCACCGAATAAACAGCTCCTCGGGAATCAATTATGCCTATGCAAAAGCCCAAACAACCGACTATGCGGGGGCAGCAGTAAAGGCCCTGCAGGAGCTCAATCGGGAGATTGGGCTGCACATTTAGTCTTTTATAGGTTTCAGTCTTTTATAGGTCGGAGCCTTTTGAAAGCTACTCGGTTGGGGATTGAAATGAATGCCACTATGGACCATTTTCCGCGCATCGGAATCGTGGGCGGCGGGCAGTTGGGGAAAATGCTTTCTCAGCCCGCGAAGAGAATGGGATTACATGTTACCGTACTCGACCCTACGCCTGGTTGTCCTGCGTTTAGCGTGAGTGATGCCCAGATTGTGGCGGATTTTAAGGATGAGAAAGCCATTGAGCGATTGGCGGAAGCCACCGACTATTTGACGTTTGAAATTGAATTGGCCAATTCCCGCATTTTACATGAATTGAGCGCCAAGGGGTTCAAAATTAATCCGGGTCCTGAAACCCTGCACATTATTCAAAGCAAGCTGCGCCAGAAAACATTTTTGTCCGAGCAAGGGTTGCCCGTGGCTCCCTTTTTTCAAATATCGAGTTTAGGGGATTTGAAGCGAGCGTCCAGGGAGTTCAACCATCATGCCATGCTCAAAATCAGCCAGGATTCGTATGATGGGAGGGGAAACATTCCCTTGAAAGGAAAAGAAAGTTTGGAAAGTGCATGGTCCAAAGTGAAAGGAAGGGAAAGTTTAGTGGAAGAGTGGATTCCGTTTGAAAAAGAATTATCCGTTATGGTTGCTCGAAACGAGAAAGGAGAAGTGTCCACATTTCCAGTGGCAGAAAACATTCACGTGGATAGTATTTTGGACACGACCATTGTACATGCGCGCGTGAACAAAAAGGTGTCTCAACGAGCAGAGAAAGTGGCGATGGAAGCCGTTGAAAAGCTGCAAGGAGCCGGCGTCTTTGGGGTAGAACTGTTTCTCACACCCAAGGAAGAGATTTTAATCAATGAAATTGCCCCGCGCGTACACAACTCGGGGCATTACACCATCGAAGCATGCAAAACGAGCCAATTTGAGCAGCACATTCGCGCCATCATGAATTGGCCGCTTGGAAAAACAGAGTTAGTTCACCCTGCGGTAATGGTCAACATTTTGGGAAAGAGCACTGGTCCCTTTTTTATGAATGGATTGCATAAAATTGCAGGAATTGAGGGGGCGCACTTGCACGTGTATGGGAAAAAGGAATCAAAGCCCCAGAGAAAAATGGGCCACGTGACGATTGTGGATGAGAATTTGGGGGGAGCGCTGGAG
>JAGVNS010000004.1 GCA_020053155.1 Nitrososphaerota archaeon | reverse complement strand
AGTAGTCTTGCAACCGTTAAATAAGCTATTTTTGCTGGCTTTGGCTTGTTTACTGTATCTTCCCCAACCAGAACGTCAAAATAATCTAGGATGTTGTTTCGCTTCAAAGTCTTTTTATAGCCAGAGATTGCGCCAGCAGTCAAAAGACCAACTTTAAGCCTGTTTTCGGTTAAATACTTCAGAATGTTCAAAGAATCAGAAAATAATCTTTTTTGCAGAGCGTTGCTCCAATTTTTTGAGATGCTTTCTGCAAGCCGTCTGATTTTTTTCGGATTCACCCCACAAAAAAGAAAACGAATCTCATTCTCAATCAAATAGCCAGTATCATCAATCTTCAAAATTCCCTCATCAATCAGCAAATCCCTGACTGCCACTGAAAAGACAAATGCTTCAGAAATTCTTGATCCGCTTACCTTAATTCCTTTCTTTTCAAGAAATCTTTGGATCATTTCTTCTTTGGATATGCCAAAAATCAGTGTGCCGTCGCCGTCAAAAACGACTGCTTTAATCTTTGACATTTTGAATCAACTCTTTAGCTTTTTGAAAATCACTTTCATAAATATGTGCGGAGGCAATTACTAAAGTCAGTGAACCGAGATCGGTTTTTACTTTTGAGGTGACAAGCTGCATTAGTTCAAACAAAGCCAATGAGTCGCCCGGGAGTTTTTTGAAAATGTCTTGGCTTCTAAAAAAACAGAAGCAGTTAAGCTTGCCTGAACGGATTTTAAAATCAATTGACACGACGCAAGGCATGTGATTAGAGTCAAAATCAACCCTCGGGTCTATTAGCGTGATTGTAGCCCCTTTTGTTTCCGGCTTCTTTTCAAGTTTAGAAACCACCTCTTCGAGTTGGTTCGTTCCATAAAAATCAAAGATTCTTTTACCATAACTCCATCCGAGTTTTGAATTATCAAGCTTCAAGAAGGTATGTCTTAATGTTTCAATCATTTCTTTATTTGCGTGGGTGGAGAGTATCTGGTCAGTAGATGCGAAATTTGTGATTTCCAGGACTAAAGGGCAAACTTCTTTGAGCTTAACATCGTCGTCAAAAACTTCCGCGCCTGAAGAAAAAACTTGCTTTACCGCCAATAACCATGCTTTTCCAATGCTGTTGCTTTTTATCATAGGCATCCAAAAAATAATTAATCAATAAGGTGGATGATATAATTTTTTATTCAATAGGATTATAAAGCCGCCCAAATAATTGATTAATGGTACACCCTAATTCACTCATCAATTGAGGGAAAGTCCACAACTTTGATTGATTGTGCCTTCTTTTTTATGAATCTCCATTATTTTACAACAAATAAAAGCAAAATTGAGGAGGCAAATAATAACTTGAGAAATTATGGAATAACTGTTAAGCAAGTAAACCTACCAATATTTGAAATTAAATCAAATAATATGCATGAAATCGTAAGGGAAAAAGTAAAGCAAGCTTTTGCAGTATTGAAAGCGCCCATTTTGGCGGATGATGTGGGAGTATTTTTTGACGCTTATAATAATTTTCCAGGAGATTCTCCAAAAAAAATCTTTCAGGGAATTGGTTATAGCGGAATAATGCGGCTCCTCAAGAACAAAAAAAGGACCGCAAAATTTGTAATAACTCTTGGATATCTTGATAAGCAATTAAAAGAACCCATATTTTTCACAGGAACTTGCTTTGGAAGGCTTGCTGAAAAGCCTTGCACTAGGAAGAATTCGAACTTTCCTTTTGACAGTATTTTTATTCCACGTGGCTCTAAAAAAACAATGATTGAGCTCAATGTTGAAGAACGAAAGAAGTTTTCATGCAGGACAAAGGCGTTAAAAAAATTAATAACATACATGAGAAATTATGAAAAATGAAAGAATATACATTTTACCCAACCATAATAAAAAATGGTTAAAATCATTGCTTGAGAGCAGTAATTTTAAATCTGTAAAGAAAGCTTTGTTTGTTGGAGGGATTGTGTATTCCTCATTTGTAAAGAGAAAATCCGTTCAAACAAAAATAATTGCCGTCGAAGCCAACCCATCAACAATAATTGCACAATCTTATATTATTTGGCTGACTAATAATGAGAAAAATTTAGAAAAACGATTAAAGGCAATCCTTCTTCCACAAAAAAGAAAAACGCTACACTTGCGAAATCTAAAAATATCACAAAACAACTATCAATTTGCCTTAAGAAAATTCAAAACATTTTGCAAAGAATCAGGAATAAGTGACAGTAAAAAAGTTTTCATTGAAATATTCAATATTAAAAAGAAAGGGGGCATTTTTGTCAATTTAATCCCAAAAGGGCTGGATGAGAACTGGCTGAAAGAAAATTCTCTTGTAGCCCCAGACAGAATACTCTCAGCTAATTTTTTAGAATTCAAAGAAAGAAACTTTCAATTCATTTCAACAAACAATGTTATTGACAACCTAGAGCCAAAAATTTTCTTCAAAAAACTAAGCGAGTGCCTGGAAAAGGACGGCTTTGCTGAAATCACAACTTACAAGAGAGCTCTTCCAAAAATCCCCCCCCATTTTTCCGCAATTGGAAAGGACGGGGAAACAATAGGGTTGGCACGGCTTTACCGTCAGATTAAGAGTGAGGTTGGAATAGAATTTTCTAGGCGGTTAGTTATTGGAAGAAATACTATTTTTTTAAGGAAAGTCGCCTGATTTCAGCACCAAGAATTCTCTTCTTTTCAGAAGCGCTTGCTTTTTCAGAAACCCAAACAACTCTGGCTGTCTGCTGCTTAAGGAATTGTTTGCAAAAAGAATTCATTAAATTTAGACATTTCTTGTTACACCAAATATTTTTTCCCTGCTTTCTGTCCTTTCTTTTCAAAGAGTCTTTCCAGCTCGTAGCGAAGAAAATATAACAATCAGGAACCCAAAACCTTCCTTCTTTTTCAAGAGAAGTGATTATGTTTTTAATTTTCTCAAATTCAGCGTGGTTTCCAAAAACCATGCTTTTTGAGTAGTTGTATGCTAAGGTTGAAACAAAACCGCGGTCCATTACTGAAACGTTCTTAGACCGTTCAGCTCGAGCATACTTTTTAATGTCATTCTTAATAAAAAAAAGCTCGGATTTTTTCCCAGGCAATGACAAAACCATCTGGCCAATCTTATTAATTCTGTTCGGTAAAGATTCAAGTAATGTTGTCTTTCCAGAACCTGGATTTCCTTCCAAAATAATCAATCGCGCCTTCTTATGGAAAAAAGTAGAATTCTTGAATAATTCTACATACTTATCGTTTTCTGAAAGCAATGGGAATTTCTTGCTGAACCGTTTCTTTGAGACGAGCTCTTTCAGCCAGATAGGGAAAAAAATATCAGTCAAATAGACCACTAACATTAAGGGCCAAGGAAATGATTTAAACTGATCCGGCATTCTTTGAATAATGTGTAAAATAATCGTTGGAATATTTAGAGACGGCCCATTTTTGCCTCCTAGGGAAGGTGCATCATACTCCATAGTCAATCTTGCTGAAGCATTAGCTAAAAAAAACATTAAAATAATACTTTTTAGGTGTTATCGGGGCTGGGATGACCCGGAACTTTATCGGTTGTTAAATTTTAAAACAATTTTTCTCTCTCCAGATGAATATTATAACGATACAAAATTACTAAAAAAAATAATATTTGACGAAAGGGTCAATATTTTGCAATTTGATAGTTCAGATGCAGTTACAACGCTTGGGAAGAAACTCAAAAAAGAAACTGGAAAGAAAATAGTTTTTGACGTCCACAATGTGCATAGTCAGCTTGCGAAAGAAATGGGAAAAGGCAAAAAAGAAATAAAAAGCATAATTAAAATTGAGGAAGAGGCAGTAAGAATTTCAGACATGATTCTGTGCCGTTCTGAGCTTGACAAGTCAATCCTTAGAAAACGCGGAGCAAAAGAAAGCAAATTAAGAGTTTATGTAGGGAGCATTCCAGTTTCAAAATTCAAATTTTCACAAAAGAAAAAAAAAGGGAACTTGCTGGTGTTTGTAGGAAATAATTTTTATGGACCAAATGAACAGGCTATTAGAATTCTTGGAACTCAAATAATGCCAAAACTCAAAAATTGCTCGTTGATGATTGTTGGGCCAACCCCCAAAGAACTGATGAAAGAAGTTGAGGCAAAAAATATTAGGTTTTTGGGGGAAGTCGATGATTTAAACAGCGTTTTTTCTAAATGTAAAATTGGATTGTGTCCAGTAACGAGTGGCTCTGGGACAAGAACAAAAATACTTGACTATATGGCTGCAGGTTTACTGGTTATTACAACATCAAAAGGGATAGAGGGCTTGAATGAAAAGATTAAGAAATTTGTAATTTTAGAAGATTCCGTAGAATATTTTTCTGATAAAATAGTCGCGGCCTGCAATGATAAGGAATTTTTGAAAAAGACGATTAAGGCCAGGAATTTTGTTGAAAAGAATTATTCAATAGAAAAAAACCTCGGCCCATGGATTTCTGCATTTAAAACTGCACAATTGATTAAAAAATGAGGCAATTTATCGTGATACTTCAATTCTTTTCCAGCCCCAAATAGCATTCCCTTCTCGCAAACCAGCTATTCCGTATTCCCATTACTTTCCATTTTCCCCAATTCTCTCCTTTCTTTGGGAGTTTTTGGAGGTCTTTTCCTCGGAGTATTTTTTGAGTGATAATGGCTTGTTTGGCCCCGGGGTTCTTTTTGTCAAAGTGTAGAAATATTTTTTTAGCATGTTCCGGACCTACATTGATGTCCATCACAATAAAATCGGGTTTTTCCTTTAGTTTGGGGGCATTTTCGGCCTTGTCTTTGATGTAAATCACTTTTTTGTTTTTCTGTAATTTTTTGTCCAAGAGGGTTCGATCAATGGCATACACTTTTTGAGCCCCTTTCTCAAGAAGGAGCTGCGTCCACCCTCCCGTACCACATCCTAAATCCACTCCTACTTTGTTTTGGGGGTTTAATCCAAATTGATGGAGTAAAAATCGAAATTTGTGTCCTGAGCGTGTGACCATTTGGTTTTCCGTGAAGCGTGAATCCACCATTGGGAATAGGTGAGCATCGATTGGTAATGGTTCGGCCGATACAAAATACTCTTTTTTGTTTTTTAAAATGAACCAAATGTTTTCTTCGAGAGTAGGATTCATTCGCACGCCCATTTTTTCGAGGGCGATGCCCAATTTTACTTCCAAATCCCTTCCACTCATCTTTGAATCGTGCAATACCCATGCGCGCAAAGCATACGTTTTGGTTTTGTCTGCGTGGCTCTGAATGAATTTTTTTATTTCGGCTTCATTTTTGAATTTTTTTATTTCTTGGGCTGAAATGAGGAAGGGTTGGATTTCTTTTTTCTCCCAAATCTTTTCAGTTGAGCGAATCAACGAGGTTTGGTCTCGTAATTTCGTTTGTTTTAATTTGTTTTTTTCCAAGAATTCCGTTGTTTTGCGCGAAAAGTTTGGGTTAAATGAAACGAGAAACCATTTTTTTGAAGGAGGCATATTCATTTCACTTTTGTTGGCTTTATATGAGACTATCCTTTTCCGTCGTGCTTGAGCAATCCTTTTTTCCAAAGGGTGCGTTGGAGGAGTCCCAGGACGATCATCCATGTGAGGAGGATGAGGGTGGCTTCTGCTAATTGCGCAAGTCCGGCTTGTTTCAGGATGAATTGGGCGGGGATCGCGGCTTGGTATTGGAAGGGCAGGATGGAAGAAATTTGTTGGATAAAGTCGGGGAGGAGTTGCAAGGGAATCATCGTTCCCGAAAAGAGCCAGGAAGTGACCATGATGGCCCGGCGAAACCCCCATGTTTCTTCGAACCAGAAGGATAACAGGCCCATAATATGGTATATTTGAAATACCACGACCCCTCCTAGCGTGGCGAGGAATAGCCCGGGGATGAATCGTTCGATGGGGAGCCATGTTCCACCCATCCAAAACGCGAAAATGTAGAGGAAGGGAATGAACACGATTCCCATGGCGATGAATTTTCCGAGTTGCCGCGCCAAACGAACCCCAAAATAGTTGATAGGTCTCGTGAGGTACATGAGGATGTCTCCCCGCTTTATTTCCTCTTCCACGTCATACCCTTCCCATAACGATTCAGCAACTTTTCGGAAGGCCAGGGCGATGCTGAAATAGACGAGTAAGAGTGGGAAGGAGACGCCCGCGAATTGGGGATTGATCGTGTACACGTGAGTGTACACCGTATAGTAGATGAGCAGCGTGAAGGGGTATCCGGCCCAGTTTACAATGAGTTCGAGGGGATACGCGATGAGCTGGTGCACGCGCAAGCGGATGATTTCGAGATACGCGGAGTTAACCTCCATACGACTCATACTGCTTCACTCCCTCCTTCCAAACAATTCTGAATACGATGACGTTGATTCCCAACACGAGTATTTCGAGTGCAAACAATTCGAGGAGTTGGGGGAGGGCGATTTTTCCCGTGCTGGCGAGTGCGGGCGTGGCGGTGGCGAAAAGGAATGGGAGCGTGAATGCGGTGAGTGTTTGGATGTACCCCGGAAAGAGAGTAATGGGGTATGAGTCAAATTCCCAAAACGCATCGGTGATGAAGTCAAAGAGGCGTGTTCTCCCGAACCAGAATGCGAGGCTTCCCATGGTGAGCCCGAAAAAAGTGGAAATGAGCGCGGCGAGGAAGACCATGATGATCAAGAGGGGGAAGAGGAGGGTAAAGATGGGAATTCCGAGAGCGAAATGGGCGATGGCGAGTACCCCCATCCCGGTGATGAATCCGCCGATTCCCGCGAACGAGTTTTCCCCCAGGAGGGCAAACCAGGGTTGGATGGGTCGGCTTAAGTATTTGTCGATATCTCCCCGCATGATAGCCTTTTCCATTTCGTAGGAACCGGCCGCGAAGCTCAGGAAGAAAGAGAGGAATATTTGTTGGAAGGCGAAAAGGATAAGAAGAGACGGGATGTCCCACCCCGGAATGCTTCCTTGTGCGGCGAATATGCTTTTCCAGAAATAAAAGAAAATAGAGAATTCGACGAATCGTAAAAAAACGTCGAAGACGAAGTTGATGCGGTACTCGATGAGGTGCAATACTTGCAGACGCATGAGTTCGCGGAACACGTTAATGCTTTTGGTGAGGTTCACCGTAAATCCTCCGGATGATCTCGTCGAGCGAGGGTTCGTATACTTCTAAGCGCGTTACTTCAGCTGCCGCATACAATTCGTCTAGTACTTTCCGCGTTTGGTGCTTTTTGGCGTTGACCGTGAGGATGAACGATTTTCCGTCCTGCTTGATATCGTGCGCGTTCACGAGCTGGACGAACTTTTCCTTGTTTACTATTTTTTCGAGCTCGAAATGGACGTGGTTTTCCTGCAGGAACTCGTTCCGCAATCCCCGAACGTCCCCTTCGTAGATTATTTTTCCTTCGTTGAGAATGAGAATGCGCGTGGCGAGTTCCTCGATGTCCTGCATATCATGCGTAGTGAGGATGACGGTCGTTTTTTCCTTTTCGTTTATCTCCAATATTGCTTCCCGCATGCGTTGTTTGGCGATGGCATCCAATCCAATCGTGGGTTCGTCCAGGAAAAGGATTTGAGGTTTGTGGACAAGTGCCGCCACCAGTTCGCACCGCATGCGCTGGCCTAGTGAAAGCTTTCGCGTAGGAGTGTGCATGAACTCTTCGACTTGAAACAATTCAACCAAATATGCGAGTCTTTTTTGATATTCCTCCTCTTTCATTTCGTAGATTTCTTTGTACAAGCGAAAGCATTCATAGGGGGCAATGTCCCACCACAACAATGATTTTTGTCCAAACACAACCCCGATGTTTTGGGTGTAGGTCATGCGCTCCTTCCAGGGAACGTAACCTAGCACGTCTACTTTTCCCTGTGTGGGAGTGATGATTCCGGTGAGAATTTTGATGGTGGTACTCTTTCCACTCCCATTCGGACCAATGTATCCCAATATTTCTCCTTTTTGAACGGAAAAAGAAACGTCATCGAGCGCGGTGAGTAGTTTTGTTTTGGCCGTCAGTTTTCCCCAAATCCCTTTCTTCTTTTCGGGAATCTTGAATTCTTTCGTGACGCGTTCGAGCGTAATGACTGGTTTTTCGAGGCTCATCAGTCTTTTTCACATGCGGTGGGCTAAAAAACCCTATTTTGGGGCGAGTTCAACTCTGCGGTTGATTTCCCTTTAACCGTGGTTATATTACTCGGCTTTCAGGTTTTGAGTGTAACAAGGGTGGGAGGGAGTGGTGAGCCTATCCCCAATGTTTCTCCCCCCTCCTTTGGTTTTGGAGTGGGTTGGGATGAATCTGAAAGAGCAAGCCTTGGTGAAGGCCGTTCAGGAGTTTGAGAGTATTGGATTTATGGAGTGGCACGCGCGCGTGCTGAAGGAATTGACAGTAACCCCTCAATCCTTTTCTGAAATTTCGCATAAAACGGGGTTGTTTCAGTACTATTTGCGCGGGGTCATGCAGGATTTGTTGGCGTTGCAGCTGGTGGAGTATACACGATATGGTATCCAACTCTCGGATGAATGGGGTATGCTCTTTCAACTTGTGGAATGTTGCGAGGGGAACCCCCAAAAAGCATGTTACGATTGGGAGGCCGCGTTTGAGGTGGTTACACCAAAAGTAGTGGCGTTGAAGCAGAAATACAAGTTTGGGGAATGAGATTTTTGACTCCCAAACATTTTCGCGTTGTTTTTGTCGACCCTTCGCTGAAAAAGGATTTGGAAAAGTTAGAGAAGGGGACGTTTGAACAGAAAAGGTTGGCGGACTAGATACATAAAGCGATCAAGCACATTTCGGCTAATCCACAATATGGGATAAAGGTTCCACGAAAATACTGGCCGAAAGAATGCGTTCAAAAATATGACATTGACAACCTGCGAAAAATAAATTTTCCAATGGGGTGGCGGATGATGTATACACTGGCCAATCAGGAACTGGAAGTCCTTGGGGTTATTTTAGAATGGTTCAACCATCCACACTATGAACGCCGACACGGCTACTAGGACATCGCATCGACTAAAAGGCCTTTTTTG
Source organism: Nitrososphaerota archaeon (assembly GCA_020053155.1). Classification (GTDB taxonomy): domain Archaea; phylum Iainarchaeota; class Iainarchaeia; order Iainarchaeales; family VGJJ01; genus VGJJ01. The sequence continues at coordinate 301 of JAGVNS010000004.1, read as the reverse complement.
TATCGCTCAAGCATCTTTCCGCTCATTTGAGTCCAGAAAGGGTGGTTATCCCGAGAATCGATCATTATTTTTCCAGAGTAAACCAGGTAATCCAAAACGGTCAAATACGTCTGCCACATGACTTTCTTGGGTAGTCTTTGCCATAATTGGCGAACGGAATAATCTTCCCCGGACTTTTGGATGGCTTCCTCAATCATCAGCACCGTATCGAGTCTCGGGTATCGGTCAATGGGATGTTTAAAAATCGGAGATTGCATCGCTTTAGGCATGAAACAATAGTATATCAATTGATATATAACCT
>JAGVNS010000101.1 GCA_020053155.1 Nitrososphaerota archaeon | reverse complement strand
CACAGAAATCACGCTCCACAAAAAAGAATACAAAAATAGAAAACAATCAGAGAAAATAAAACTATCGAAAAAAAAGAGGGTTAATCAAAGTTCTCAATAGTAAATACAACATCAATATTTGATGCCATAAAAAGTCAGCTTTCAGAGTTGACTAAGTGGAGGCCGTAAAGTGTGCGTCGACGAGGAACAGCCATTGTTGTAAATAAGGAAGGAATTCAAAAAGGAATTCTAGTAGCAGCCATGCGAAATAAACTATTTCTGCTCCCTGGCGGGGGAGCAAATAAAGACGAAAGTCGACGGAGAGCTGCTATAAGAGAATTATATGAGGAAACAGGATTGCGAGCCACTTCCATCAAATTTTTATTTAACATTAAAACGAGCATGGATCATAAAGTGTTCTTAATTAGAGCAAAAGGACATCCACGACCGAGAATGGAAATAAAACACATTAGGTGGTGGACACCTGAGTCAAAATTTAGAATCAGTCATGGAACCAAAAGGATAATAGAAAAGTTTCTTTCCACAACCAACAATAACGACAGCCATTAGCTAAAAATACGCTAATTCATTGGAAAAAAACTCCCAAATTCTTCCTCCTTTTACCCAAAAGAAGCTTTACCGCATACCTTCCACCAAATTCAGTTGGTGATTTGAGCTTCGTTTCAAGTGCAAAGTGTTTCCGATTCGGCGAAGAGCAAAAGTGAGCGGTTGATAGCAAATGACAAGAATCAATGACGCGTTTTCTATAACGAACGCCCTAAGCCCTCGGTGGGATTTGAACCCACGACCCCCAGTTTACAAAACTGGTGCTCTGCCGCTGAGCTACGAGGGCATTCGTCGTACAGTACTATTCCGCCATCAAAAAGCCATTTAAAGGCGGTTTTTAGTGTGCGAGGATAGCGGCCTTAAATTCCTTTTCTCTCGAATTTGCATTTATGGAAACCGTTGCTCCGTTACCCATGACCCCCCCTCCCGGGGCGGTTACGGCGTGTCAAAAGTGCGGGGAGTGTTGTAGGCGATACACCATTTCCACGTTACCCCATGAAATTGAGCGCCAAGCCAAATTTTTCAAGCTCTCGGAAGAGCAATTCATCTCCATTTACACCCGATTGTTGGTCCAATTTTTGCCTTACCATTCGAGTGACCATCCTTTGTCCATGCACGTCAAAATGCTGCCAAAAAAAATATGGGAAAACCTTCAATCGTCTGGGTTTGAGGGGGAATACGTCATCATTCTCCCCATGATTGGGTTCAAGAAAGACAATTACTGCGTTTTCTTTGATTCCAAGACGTTTGGGTGCAGCATGCACTTGGTAAAGCCCATGCAATGCACTCTTTTCCCTTTCACGAGTTTGAAAGATAACGAGGATTATGCCAAAGCGCATGATTTTTGCGAATTAAGCAAAATAAGCTCTCCCACCAACTCAACGAGTGAGATTCAAAAATTCCATCGCCAAGAATGGGGGGTGTTTTTTGATAAAGTGGCCCATTGGGGACTGGAAAAGACATATCCCCATTGGCCTGAAGATGGGCACGTACTCCACAATGGAAAAATCATTGCCCCCATCCAAAAGAAACAATTACTTGCGTTACTGGAGTTAGCTGGAAAAAAAAATAAGCCCTCCAATGAGAAAGGGAACGTTGCACAATAACTATATTAATGTGAAACGCAGTAGGAATAGACGTGAAATCCATTCGTTTTGGTTCAGTGGTAATAGTGAACAATGAAACGACCGTCTTTGTTTCTTGGGGCACCGCCCCCAACGCCTGATTCTACGAAAATACGCATCTGAACGCGGATTCTGGATTTTTTTTTCCACCATTCCACTCGTGCGGCCTTCCTTAGTACATATTATTGGCCCACAAAACAGGGATTCCAACCTCCATGCGCGGATGAAAAGAAAAACGCCACTAAAAAAGAGGAGATTCACACATGAACAACACGTTAACACAAACCACCGACTCCTACGCGAGTCAATTAGTCACGTATGTGCGGGAACATCCGGCCCTGCATAGTCGCTTTATGGAGCGGTTTGAGAAGGGAGAATGTTCAAAGAAAGAAATTATGGAATTTGTGGGGGAGTTTTATCATTTGACGCGTGTCTTTCCCGCATACGTGTGCACGCTCATGGTAAATGCTCCCTTCCAAAAGGATTCGGATGAAATGGCCAAAATCCTCGCGACTGAATTAGGAGAAGCAAACTCTAACAAGAGGCATGAGAAACTCTACCAGGATTTTCTCTCTTCCATTGAAATGGATGCGGCTTCCCTGCGTGCAAAAGGAATGAGTCCCCAAACCCAAAAGTGGTTGAGCCGGATGCATGAACTGTATGCGCACTCCAATTCGGATTACGCGATGGGTGCTTCCTTTGCCATGGAGCATTTGGGCACTCCTTTGTGGAAGGGCGTGTTGAATGGGATGAAGCACTACGCCCAATTTTTTCCCGACGCGGACTTAACCTATTTTCACCTCCATCAGGGGTTGGAAGTGGTGCATGAGGACGCGACGGAAGAAACGCTGGCGGCGCGCGTTCATGATGGAGTGGCACGTGCCGACTTTGAGCGGGGAGCGCAGGACCTATTGGAAAACCATGATGAATTCATGCAGGGCTTTGCATGAGACGCATAAATAAAGTGAAGAAGGGCGGGAAATCAACGTTCCCTTTTTCATTTTTTTTAAAATTGTACGCCGCCCAATCCTTGTTCCTTGATTGGATCGCTTACGGGCTGGTGGAATCGCAGGGTCAGTTGAAACCCGTTTTTAGCCACGGCTTTGACGAGGGTTCCGTCCCACATCTGCATGCCCAGCATAAATCCCACGTGCAAATCCCCGTACACCCCGTCTTTCAAATTCATGAATCGGCCCGAACACGAGACGATTCTCCCCTTCTTGAGTTCGGTGGTGGTAAATCGGCTGTGATTGAAATACTGGATGGTCGCCTCTTTCAACAATCCATCCGCGTTGATGGCCGTGGCCTCTCGAATTCCATGCTGCTGAATGGCCTGTTTGAGGCCCGAAATCACGTCATCCCCCTCCTCAAACGCCAAAACCAAATCCTTTTCAACGCTTTTCCCGGTATAAATGGAACTGTCAATCTGGCTCATCCTTTTTCCCCCTCACAAATGGCATATTTTCAAAGGGATTGAACTTTATAGACCTATTTGGGCTATGTAGAAAACTAAAAGGTGAGTTGGTTCACCGCGTCCCATAATCTATTTTGGACTAACGTTTTCCGGTAGGCGCGCAGGCGCCATTTGACTTGTTCCTCTGTCACTATTTTGTCGAAAAAAGCGTCCGCGGCCAATTCTATTTTTGTCCTGTCCGTTTGGCTGCGCATCCTGGACAAAAATTCCAAAATCCGGGATTGGAAATGGGCCAAGTCCGTCTGAGTACGGCCCGTTCTTGCTATTTCATCCTCGGACTTCTGAAAAACCTTGGTGGCGTATGCAAGCAGCCGCCGGCTGGACGGGATGTTCTCCCACTCATTTCGCTTCCGCGCAAAACCCACCATTGCCTCAAGGGCGTGCCGTTCGCGCACCAATTCAGCATGGTGTTCTCCCAAAATTTTTTTATCCATTTCCAGAAGTTTACCAAGGGCGGCTATTGCCTCCATGGGTTTGAAATCCACTCCCAAAATGGTCCGAATGACCGCGACCCTATTTCGCGTCTCTTTCCTGGAAAGAGACCTCAATTGCTCGATGATACCCGCCTTTTTGGTAATGCGTCGGCTGTAAAGAAAATTAAAATGGTTCCGGGCAGCCCTTGAAAAGCGCGGATGCCCCTTCAATGATAAAGAAACGATTTTACGCACCGTGGGGGGTTTTCTCCATTTGGAAAGAGGGGAGCTTGACATACAGCATATTAATGCGTTGCCGTTAATAGGATTTATGGATTCTCTACCAGTCCTTGCCGAAAAAACCCGCGTCTGCCAGCTATGCCCGCTTGGAAAAACACGCATGCATGCCGTACCTGGAGAAGGGCCTGACAACCCCACTATCATGCTGATTGGGGAAGCCCCCGGAAGAAATGAAGATGAGCAAGGCCGGCCGTTTGTAGGGGCGGCGGGAAAAAAACTCGAGGAATTATTGACCCATGCGGGATTGACCCGAGGAAATGTTTTCATTACTTCCGTGGTCAAGTGCCGCCCTCCCGAAAACAGGGTTCCCACGAATGAGGAAGCGATTACGTGCAAAACCAATTACCTCGAAAAACAAATTCAGATTCTTCAGCCCGAAATAATTGGGTTGATGGGGAGAACGGCTATTCAGCACGTGCTGGGGGATGATACTCCCATTGATTTGGAACGCATGCACGGAAAAACAATTGAAAAAAAGGGTAAAAAATATTTGATTTTGTATCATCCTGCTGCAATGATTTACAACCAGTCCCTAAAAGAACGGATGCAAGACGATTTCAGGGAGCTAACTAAAAAAGGCGATGAATAAAATAAGGACCATCACTCTTTTTAGAGTATTTAGTTACGAGAAATTTTGTTAACCTTTTATACATACTATGTATTGTTTTGTTGTGAAAAAGCCATTTCTGCCCGGAGTGTGGGGTTGGATTATTTTAATAGGATTAGTTGTTCTTGATGCCTCTCTGGATTTTATTTTTGCAGAAGGGAAAGGGCTTGAAAGTCCAATATGGAAACCAATGGCAAATTTACTTGGAGTGAATAATCCTATTCTGCTAACTCCTTTTGTTTTATTAACTTTTTTTATTGTTGTAAAGATTGTCTCTTTTCTGGAGCAGAAAATTGAAATGGTTCCAAATGCAGAAGAATTAGTTTTGACTATTTTGGTTATTGTTTATGCAGTATTTGATTTATGGTTAATCATGGCTTATCTTTTTGATTTTAGATTATTTAAAAGCCATCTCTATTTGATTCCATTACTAATTGTAATAGGCATAGCCTATGGTTGGTGGGCTGAAAATAAATTAAAAAAGAAATAGTTTCCTCT
>JAGVNS010000099.1 GCA_020053155.1 Nitrososphaerota archaeon | reverse complement strand
CCGAAACCATCCGCAACGTTGAATTGGTCAAGAGCATGGGTCTGGAAAACCAGGAAATAGAAAGGCTGAATCAAGTCAACACCAAAATTTTGGAATTGGAATTGAAAAAAGTAAAGCTCGTTCGAATGCTGGCATTTGTACAGGGAACATTAATCAACGCGCTGCGCACGGGATTGTTATTTATCATGCTCTGGCTCGTGTTCCAGGGAGAAATGACCCTGGGAGCATTGTTTTCCTTGCTCTTCTACTCCTTCTTCATTTTTGGCCCGCTGGCAGAAATGGGAACGGTGGCACAGCGTTACCAAGAAGCGCGCGCCAGTTTAGAAGCATTGGATGAAATACTCTCACTTCCCCCCCAACCCAAACCCCGCAACCCCATCACCGTGCCCAAAATAACGCGCATTACATATGAGAATGTCTCCTTCCACTACCACCCATCCTCCACCCCCACGCTCCATGAAATCACGCTCGACATCCGGGAAGGGGAAACGGTCGCCTTTGCGGGTTCAAGTGGAAGCGGAAAATCGACGATGGTAAAACTCCTCACGGGGCTATACGCCCCCACCCATGGAACAATACGCATCAACCAAATCGATTTGCAAAAAATAAATCTGGAGGCGTTGCGCAAGCGCATCGGCGTTGTAGCGCAGGAAACGCAGTTGTTCGCCGGAACCCTGCGTGAAAACCTGTTGTTTGTCAACCCAACGGCCACGGACGAGGAATGCATGGACGCATTGCGTGACGCCAATGCCATCCACCTAGTGACGCGGGGAGACAAAGGATTGGACAACAAGATTGGGGAAGGGGGAATCAAACTCTCGGGGGGAGAGAAACAGCGCCTGGCCATCGCCCGCGCACTATTGCGAAAACCAGACCTCCTCATCTTCGACGAAGCCACGAGCGCATTGGATTCCATTACCGAAAAGTCCATCACAGAAACCATTAACCAAATCAAGGAACGCAGGCCGGAGCTCATCTGCATCCTCATCGCGCACCGACTCTCCACGTTAACGCATGCGGACAGGATTTACGTGTTGGAAAAGGGAAAAATAATCGAGCAAGGAAGCGCCGCGCAATTGTTGCGCAAAAAGGGATTGTATTACGCGTTCTGGCGCCAGCAGAGCGCAAACGGGAATGGTTTATAACCCTCCATTCACTCGAACAAACATGGCACCCTCCCCAAACACCACCCTTCCCACGTGGGACTTGACCCAGATTTTCAAAAACGAAAAGGAATTGAACAACGCCCTGCGTCAAATGGAAGTCAAAACAAAAAAAATTGAATCCTATCGAAAAAAATTGAAAAAAATCCCGCGCAGGTGTTGGTTGAGCAAATCATGCGCGAAAGCGAAGCTATCGCTGAAACAAGCCAAAAAATTGGAGCATATATCGGACTCACGTTCGCCCAAAACACGCAGGATGAGAATGCAAAAGCCCTGGAGGCACACGCGGAAGGCATTCTGACACGTCTGGCCAATAAGCGGTTATTTTTTGGAATATGGTGGAAAAATATTGATGAGAAAACAGCTCAAAAATGCCTGCCAAAAAACAAAGAATACGCGTATGCCCTTTCCGAAATGCGAAAATACAAAAAATACGTGTTGAGTGAAAAAGAAGAGCAGATTATAAATGTGAAAGACCTCACGGGAACAAACGCCCTGACAAAACTCTATGATATCATCACCAGCGAGTACACCTTCCCCTGGAAAATGAGAACCAAAACAAAAATGCTGCGAGAAGAAGAAATTCGCGCATACGTTCAAAGCCCACGCGCCAACGAGCGGGTTCAAGCGTACAACTTACTCTGGAATAAATACGGGAGCGAAAATGCAAAAATGGGGGAAATATACCGAAACATCATTTTGGACACGTGGAATGAGAATGTGGACGTACGAAAATTCGCTTCTCCCATTTCGGTGCAAAACCTCTCCAATGATTTATCGGATGAAATGGTAGAAACGTTTCTAAACGTCTGCACCCAAAACACGGACATTTTTCAGCGATATTTTAAATGGAAGACCAAAACGCTCCACCTCCCTTTTTCCCGGCATCACCTCTATGCGTCCTTTCCTCATCCTGAAAAAAAATGGTCGTTTGAAGAAGGGTACTCACGCGTCATGGAAGCGTACAATGCTTTTTCACCTCGCTTCAAAAAGGAGGCCGACCGTGTGCTGCGCGAAAAGAGAATGGATGTTCCCCTTCGAAAAGGAAAAAAAAGCGGGGCGTTCTGTGCAGGTATTACTCCACGTGAAACAAGTTTTGTCATGCTGAACTGGACGCATCGCTTCCAGGACGTGAGCACGCTTGCACACGAATTGGGTCACGCCGTACACTCCCACTTGGCACGCAAACATTCCATCTTCAACGCCCATGCTCCACTGCCCCTCGCGGAGACCGCATCCACATTTGGAGAAATGCTTCTATCCCAAAAAATGGCTGATGAAAATAGAGGTTCCCTATTTGAACAGTACCTTCTCGCGCACCAACTTGATGATGCGTATGCCACCATTCAACGCCAGGCGTTTTTCTGCCTCTTTGAAAAAGAAGCCTTTGAGTTAGTAAGGGAAGGAAAAACAATTCCAGATATTAACAATGCGTATTTTCAAAACCTTCGCACGCAATTTGGGAAAAAGATGCAGATTCCCTCCAACGCCCAATTTGAATGGGGGGGAATTCCCCACTTTTTTCACGCACCCTTTTACGTGTACGCCTACGCATTTGGGCAGCTCTTGGTACTGGCACTCTTTGAACGCTATCAAAAAGAAGGAAAGGATTTCATTCCCCAGTATGAAAAATTCCTTTCGTATGGTGGAAGTAAAAACCCTGAGAAAATGCTGCTTGAAATTGGTTTTGACCCCGCCAAAAAGGGTAGTTGGCAGAAAGGATTCGATTTGCTCGAAAAAAAGATGAAGCGGCTCACGAAAACGTGAACTTTATTTTTCACGTGTTTGCCGGGGAGGTTTCATCTCACATTCCTTCCATTATTTTTTTCTCAGCAAATAATTGAGGAAAACGTTTCCGTTTCCATAATCCGTGCGCGTAAAATCCACCACCCCGAAATAGGGCCCAAAAAATCCCCTAACTTCCTTGTCCGAGAAAAAATTGAACCAACGCTTCACTCCAAACGGGTCAACGTCATACCGGTCCTTTTTCCCCTCCGAGACGGCCAATCCTACCACTCCCCTCGGCTTGAGCATCCGGGCCAAATTTTGGACAACGGCGGGAATGTTCTCGTCCCTGATGTGGCGCAGGGAAGAGTACATCCATATCCCGTCTACCGTCTTGTCGGGCATCCAAAAATCCTCGATGTCCACCAATAACCCCTTTACTCCCTTCGCGGCGCACCGGCGGAGCATCTCTTTGGAATAATCCACGCACAGGATGTCCAATCCTTTTTCATAAAAATAGTGAGCATGCGTCCCGGGACCCGCTCCCAAATCAATCACGGTTTTTCCGTGTAAAACATTGCAAAACCTGTCCGCAAACGGCTTTACCTGGGAGAAGTGCTGTTCATACACTTTCTCAAAGGCGTCCGCCTTTCGTTCATAGGCAAGTCTCGTAATGTCCTTGTATCCTTCCTTTGGGGGCCGTAAAGCCATATTCCCTATTATACGGTGCTGTTCCCTAAATAGGCATATGTCCCCGCCCCAGGAAATCAAGCACATCATCCATGGATTGTCCCGACTCCAGGGAATCACACGCTACTACCTGTTGACGCCCGACGAAAAAGAGTACATTATCCGTCACGAGGATGCCCAAAATTTAGGGGTATTGGAGGCCGCGGGGAGACAGCACTGCGTGTGCCTCATCCATAATTCCAGTTGGCGCGAGCCCACGCAAACGATCGTGAAAAAAGAAAAAGGGGAAATCATATTCCCTCCCGTTGTCTTTCCCGAGGTTCCCGCCAAAAACGTGGTATCTTCCTCCCCCGGTTTGGCCATCCACACCTGGCTTTCCAAAAAAGTCCGCGTGGAAAAAGAGGAAGCCACCCTCCTCATAGGCTTTGACCTCTAAAAAAAACAACCTAATGCACGTCAATTGTCAAAGTAACGGTATTTCCAAGGGAGCATTCTTTTACACAACAAAGGTCGAGTATTGTACGAGTCCCCAAGGGAGGCGGCTGTATGTATCTGAATGCATACAAGTGCAACGCTTGCGGATTCTTGTCCAAATCGCCAGGCAACCATTGCAATGCCCCGATGGTTCCCGTCGTGGTCATGGATAATGTAATGGTCGAGAGCCGGGGAGAGCCCATGCCCGCCCCTACGGTCATCATCCGCGAGGTTGTCATCGATAATACACAGGAAAAACCATGGGCGAAATACAAGTAAAAGCAAAGTGGGTTGGGAGAGAACGGCCCTTCTAGCGGGCCCCTTTCCAAACACGGAAACTATTTTTTCCGAAACAAAAACTTCAAATTTACGTAATCAGGATTCGACATATCACGTTCCCCATATAGTATTTCATAGGGCGCCAGCATCTTCTCCATTTCACTCATGGTAAAATAACTGTATCACCTTTTCTTTCCTGGAGAAAAAGGATCATCCACAAACCGCTCGCCTTCCCCCTCTTTCACGATTAACCAAAAAATTCCATTCGGTTTAAGCAAACGCACCAATCCATTCAATGCTTTTTCAAACCTGTTTTTGGGGACGTGTATCAAGGAAGCTTGGGCAAATACCCCATCAAACTGATTCGGCCAGAGAATAGGGTGTTCCAAATCCATTTTCCGGACGTTCAATCCCTTCTCGATACACGCGCGAATGAAATTATCCGACAAATCAATGCCCATGCCATCCAACCCTTTATCGCGAAACCATTCCAAATACACGCCGGGGCCGCACCCCACGTCCAACACCTTATTCCCAGCCAAGTGTTTGGAGAAAATCTCCACATCATTCATCGCGTACTTCTCCATGTTGCGCGCAAACTTTTCCGCGTGTTTTTCCCACCCCAATTCGTACGCTGCCATTGTTTCTTTCTGATCCTCAAACATTGGAAACCGCCTCCATGGCCGTGAGTTGAACCGTTTCGAAGTCTTTCGCCTGCATCATTTCCACCCTTACTTTCTTCGCTCCCACCATTCCCGAAAACAATCCCGAAACCTGCGCTTTAACATCCGACAAATCCGTCACAGGGTGTTTTTTACAGAGCGAAAAATACCGTTTCAATAATTCCTCTTTAGAGCGGAGGGGTTTTCCCATTATTTCGCTAAAAATACCTGGATTGTTCCAGGCAGACCTACCCACCATCACCAAATCACAATAATCATTGTTGATTCTCTCATTCACTTCGTGCGCGGAATGAACGTCCCCATTTCCAATGACGGGAATGCCGACCATTCCCCTTATTTTCTTGATGTATTCCCAATCCGCATTCCCCGAATACCCTTGAATGGCCGTTCTCCCGTGAATGGCCATCCCTTGCACTCCCACCTTCTCTATTCTTGAAACGAATTCGTGCAATACTGGTTTATCCCACCCCATTCTCAGTTTGCAAGTAATGGGTTTTGTGGAAATAGATACTGCGGTTTTAATCAATTCAATTAATTTGTCCGGGTTCTTCAACAAATACGCCCCGCAACCTCCCCCGGTTATTTTGGGGGAAGGGCATCCGAAATTAATGTCTACCAAATCAAAGTCTTTTTCGACATACTCAATGGCCATTCCCAAGTCCTTTTCGGTGGGGGCAAACAATTGCACACCGCAAGGGTGTTCTTCTTTCACCGTGCTTACACGATCAAACACCTTGTTGTTGCTCGCCTTGTTTTCCAAATTCCGCGCAATGGCAATAGCCGAGGCAAACTCCGTATACGTCAATCCCGCCCCCAACTCCTTGCAGAGCAATCTAAAGGGAAGCGTGGAAACCCCGGACATGGGGGCTAATACGGCCGGGCTATTCAATTTCAATCCAACATAAGAGTGGGGCATACATACTACCCTCCCTGCTAGCCTTTTAGGATTATCCAAAATTTTCCCTAGTTTTATAACGTCATCTACAACCTTTGCCCATCACATGAATAGACGATTCTATGTGGATACGTGCATTTGGAGAGATTATTTGGATGATCGTAAAGACCTTTATGGGAACCTTGGAAATCATGCGCACCAATTTTTAGCTAATTGCTCAAAATATGGAGAAACAATTCTCATTTCCCGCCTTGTCTGTCTTGAATTAGGCGACATTTCTGAGGAAACGTTGAATAAAATAATGGTTGAAATGAGAATTCGTTTAGAAACCGTTCCAATAGCCCAAATTCAGATTAATGAAGCACGATCCATTGCCCAGAAAAGGAATATTTTACCCAACGATGTCTTGCATGCCCTCCTCGCACGGGATAATCAAGCCATACTCATCACTCGAGACCGCCATTTTGGTGAATTAGCGGACATTGTTTTGGATGAGAAACCCGAAAATGTTATTTTCCCTTCTCCCGGCGCTTAACTTCCTCTTCGAGCTTTCGAAATGCTTCAGCCCCCCCTTTTCCTCGTCGCCATTCCAGAAACGCATCCGCGGTTTTGAATGGAGTAGTATCTTTCAACATGCCCCGATATTTAGTTAATGCAACCTGGGCCTTTTTCATGCGCTGCTCTTCTTCCACCCGCCTAATCTTCTCCCGAATGGCCTCGCGAATAAACTCCGTCTTTGTTGCATAATGAAACTCCCGCATCAAGGAATCCATTTTTTTGGCCATTGTCGATTCCAGTTTAAGACTCACATGCTCCATAGCACTAAGTAATACCAGGTGCTTTTTAAAAAAGTAACGCCAAAAAGGAAGACTTCATACACTTAACAACAAGAAAAAAAGAGAAAAACCCCCATCGAAAAATAGTGGAATACTCCCCCCCACTTTTTGTGCCGATCTCTTGAGGGTAGCGTACGCCAGCCTAAAACCCAACAATGAGACAAAACTGGGCCCTATCCCAATAGAGACTTCCACCGTGCTCCCAAAGAGAAGAAATTGAATTAGAGCCCGCCTTCTTGGATCCCCTTTAAAAGGATTCGGAGGCCGATTTCTGCAAGCGAGAACGGTTAGGAGAGTCTGGACTCCTGCAAGGAGTCCTAACGCTTTTGATCAAACTTTTTGCAAAAGTTTGCGCTGGTAGCTTAGCCTGGTAGAGCATTCGACTGATAATCGAAAGGTCGGAGGTTCAAATCCTCCCCGGCGCATAGTAGTTGGCGGTAAAGTGCACCCCTAATCCTTTTAACCAAAAGGAAAGGGATGTGCCAATGCAACCAGAAACAAAATCGTTCCACAACTACGAGAGACACTATCAACTCTTACTCAGCCGAATTTGCTCCGAAAAGTACCTAATCACCAAAAAAAAGAGGGAATTTCTAGTTCTCGTCACACAGATTGTCGGCAGGAGGGGTTCCATTTCCTGGAATGGTGGGGCCGTCCCAATCCACTTCCTCACAACTCTTGCATTCGCACTTGCAACCGGTTCCGCACGCAGGGGTCTCTCCCGGTCCGCATGCGATTTGTCCGGCACAATTGTCGGCTTGCTGCGCAGGTGTTCCCCCATCGCATTCTTCCCCCGCACTCGTATCCACATTTGCCCCATCCCCGTCCGCGTCTTTCCCAATTGGATAACCGAGGGCATTCACCCGTTGGGGATCGGACATTCCGCACGTCAGCCCCCCGGGACCGCTCCCCCCCTCGCTGGCGCCGCTTGAGATGTTGGAGGGGTGATTGGGGTCATAATAGTTCCCGGGAGGATATCCCCCCTTCAAAGGGTAATGGTCCCCATTCGGGTCCCATGGAGGGTTAGTCCCGTCACAGGTGGGAGTGCACTGGCTGATGTCGAAACCGAGGCACGCGCTGCATGAAACCCATTTCCCGCAATCCGGAAAATAGGTAGAATAACCATTGTATTCCGTCGCAAACGGGTCCAAAAAATCAGAACAATCCAGAGGGGGAGTGAAGAGAGGGGGGCTATACCCGCTGAATAGGGAGTTGATGGATGAACCATCACACACCTCAAACAATCCCTCATTGTTGAGTGAATCAGCCACCCCATCCCCACAAAAACCATTACCGGTCTGACACGTGCATTGATCAAAGTTCCCGGATGGAGAACAAAGACCCGGGCACAATGAATCATTTTCCTGATCACATTCCTCGCCGGACTCGACAAAGTAATTTCCACACGTTGAAGGGCTTGAAATCGGGGACCAATTCCCCACCTTCATGCATGAAACGGCAGCCGTGAGGGTGCCGCTTGAAAATGAATCATCGAAGCAGCGCCAGGATTGATGATTGGAAGAAATGCCTGCCATATTCCACCGCGTACCATTGGGAGAGTCACAGGACCCTGAAATGGCATAATATCCATTCGGGCAGACCGCTTCACAATAGTTGGTGGTGCAGGATTGGGTGACAGATGTGGTCTGGAATGCAATCTCCCCGCTCGTCTGTCCAAGGAGAGAAGGCATTCCCCCCCCAAAGGCGATGATGACTCCGGCCAACACTAAAACAAAAATAGGAATGAGAAAGGGAGGAATCGCTGACGTGAGGTTTTTTTTCCCTTTCATGAATGTAACTCTCCTATCCATTTGACTTTCCACTAATTGGCTTTCATGCACCAGACAGTGGCTTTGAATAAATAATTCTCAAAATGGGTTTCATCCACACATTTCCATTCCAGCCCGTCGGGAGTCGTGGTTCCGAGGGTGCGCCATTGATACCCGCCATCGCTGATACAGCTTCCTCCAATGGATTTGTAGGCCGCACCGAATGTGCTGCAGGAAGCGATGCAAGTTTTATCGGAAGAAAGGTTGAAGGTGCAATCCTCTTCGGTGGTGCTAAAAAAATCGTCCGTAAAGCTGATTTCATCACTCGTATGACCTAACACATTGGGAACAAGTCCCGAATCGTAGGCCATGACTCCAGCCCCTGAAAAAAGGAATGAAAGGACGACCAGATTCAACCAAAAAGAAGGAGATGGACTCCAGGGAGGGAACATAGCTTCCACGAATCAATGCAGGTTTAAAAATATGACCCGGAAGAGGTGACAAAAGGGAAACAAAGCAATGAAAAAATGACTTCCTCCCCGGCCTAAAGGCAGGAGTATCCCGCATTCGGAAAGAACGCCACCCTAAAGGGCGAGGTATTAACCTTTTTCGCCGGCCTCCGAGTAAAACTTTTCGGTTTTACGGGGCCCACAAAACAATTGTTTTACTTGGTTTTCTAAAAAGGCCGAATGACATCCCAAAAAAGACCCATTACCTCCTATTTCACTCAACCCTTTTCCCAAAAGATGAGGGAATTAAACCTTCAAAAGAGCAGCGCTAATGCGCTGTCATTAAAATTGATTACTCAACCTTGTTTGTAAGGCCATTGCTATGAAAACGGTAGGTATAATTGGCGGTCTGGGTCCCGAAACAACTTCTGAATTTTATTTAGAGCTGATTTTCTCATGCCAAAAACTCAATAAAGTCAACAGACCGCAGATTTTGATTTACAGCGTTCCTTTGCCATACAACATAGAAGAAGATGCTATTACAAGAGGCAGAGGTGAGGAACGGTGTCTTCCTTTTCTGTTGAAAGCGGCGAAAAAATTGGAAAAAGCGGGTGCGGACTTTATACTAATGCCTTGTAATTCTCTTCATACTTTCATTGAAGAAATTAGGAGTTCTGTAAAAATTCCTGTGCTTAGTATAGTAGAGGAAACTACTAATTTTTTGAAAAAGGAAAACATTTTGGAGGTTGGGATTATATCTACTTCAATAACTCTCAACAAAAAATTGTATGAAAATTCACTCGTAGTAAACGGCATAAAACAGATTGTGCCTGACGGTTTCCAGCAGGCAAAGATTGGCAAAATGATTCATAATTTGGTGCTGAATAGGCATGACAATAAGGACAGGGAGGAATTAATCAAGGTTATTAACGATTTTGAGAAAAAAGGAATTGAACACGTTATTTTAGCTTGTACTGATTTACAGTTGCTGATACCTAATCACCCTAGACTGAAAATCTATGACACAATGAAAATTTTTGCTGATGCTACTGTTCAAAAAATAATTAAAGACTGAAAAAGGACCCAATCATTTCACCACAACCAAATTGGCCATCCCTCTCCGTTTTCGTTCAATGGCTCCGCGGGATTCAAGCTTGTCCAAAATCCGCGACAGTTTGACTTTTGAGAAACCTGTAGTCTTGATTAAATCCCCCTGAAAGAGGGAGCCGTTCGCGCTCATCATTTTTTCCCAAACGAGATGCTCATCTCCCTCAAGTAAAGCCGAATCAAAATTCGATTTAGTGGAGAGAATCTCGTTCGCACCCGTTGGAGAAGCGGGAATAGTGGACTTTGCCGTCAGCACGAAATAAATTCCCATGGCGAATGCGATGAATGCCACGCCGAATGCGGTAATGTAATACCAGGAAATGGTCTCGTCGTGAGCGGGGCATTTGGACATGTCGAGGTTCTGTTCCGTATAATATTTGCAGAGCGCCAATCCCTGTGCGTCCGTGTTGGCTTTGAGCGCACCGAGGGCCACTCCCAAAACAAGGGCACTCAGTATCAGAACGATTCCCAACATGCGTGCAGGTACCATGACCACTTTCAACCCACCATTGTAATAAAAACCATCCTTTGGGCGAATAACCCTTGAAACTAGTTTCAATAGTACCTATATGAGCCGTTTCAGGCCCCCTTCTCCTGAAAAAAACCCCTT
>JAGVNS010000137.1 GCA_020053155.1 Nitrososphaerota archaeon | reverse complement strand
GTAAAGGAGTGTATCTGTCGTTGTTAGGTCTTCCTACCGCCGCCAATACTACCGGAACCGGACAGGCCATTCCACGAAGCGGAGGTATTCAGAACTCCAAGCAGTTGACGTTCTTCGGAACCGACACTGGAGAAAACATGGCTCTGGATGCCAACTATTACGTGCCTCAGCGTGACGAATGGGGAATGGATTCCTCGTCTGAAACCGTGCACATCGCATGGTTTGGTGTGGATGAAAATAACACGAGCAACTATACGCATCGTGCCTACATCGACACGCGAGACGACGATATCCCTAACTTAGGCGGAACTGGAAATAAAATATCCGTCCCTGGGTCGGATGTCAACTATGGACGAAACGTGTCTGCCATCAACGGTATTACTTTATCGTTGAGCACCGACACGACTTCAACCAGTTCATTGACGGAAGCCTACACGGATTGGGGAACGCGATTCTCTATCGATGATGAAGATACCGCCGAATTTTGGATTCCCGAAAACAGACCCGACATTGAATACGTTGTCACGGGTGCCTCCAGCACCACGACAGTAGAAGGCGGAGAGGAAATTACCGTAGATGAAGGAGAGACCGGAACATTCTCGACCGGAACCACGGTGACGGTGACCGACATCACGTACACCTCAGATGTGGTGGGTGGAGACGGTTCGTCTTCAGAAACGGTGACCAACGGCGCTCCGTTTACGTATATGACCCCGGCCCCCTTGAACGGGAAAGCCCAAGTCTATACGACTGACTCTGCGGTGCCCGGCCCCAAGATTGTGGTGGGCGGACCCTTGGTCAACTCGTTGGCCCAAGAAGTGGCGGACGAATTGAACGCGGATGGCGACATGGTCTCCGGAGTGTACAGCGGCAACATCATCGTTGCAGGGTACAGTGCGGAAGACACCGGTAGTGCGGCCCAAGACCTCATTGCTGCCTTGGACGCCATTTAACGGCGTTGCCAAAGTATTTGCGGGGGGAGGAAATTCCTCCCCCTTTTCCCTTTTTTTGAACCTTTTTTTTTTAGTCATTAGACGGCGCTTTTGCCGGGTTATCCTTATCCCATTATAAGGTTTTTTTCACTCCTCTTTTCCATGCGTCATGCTCCCCTTTACTCCCTTTTTGCGTTCCTATTCATTGTCTCCCTGTATTTGGCTCTTAACCAGACCAGTCCCCAGGACGTTTGGAATAGGTTGTTTTCTCCCGCATCATACCCCTACACCGAAACCCAGCAGGGCATCCTTTTCGCATCCAAAGAGGCCCTCCCTTCCCAAATTCTGCCTGTTTTGGCCCAAAAGGATAGTTTTGTACTCTCCCCGATAGGTCTGGAGGGCAGCAGCTCCTTCAATAGTCAGGTGGCCGAGGCGCTCATCCAGCAGCAGATCGTCTTGACTGGACACCAGAAGGTTACGCGTACGGTGTACCGTGTGTACGATACTCCTGGAGGGAAATGGCTGAATTGCCAGACCGATTATGGTACGGCCAAAGAAAACGCGGTCATTTCCGTGGGGGAGTGTATGACTCTCCTGGATTCGCCCAACTCCATTACCCTTCGCATTGAATTCCCTGATGCGTCGCGTGCACAACCTTTAGTAGAGGTCTCGACGCAAGGAGTCATCCTATATCCCGTCAACGAAAACGATGTTCCGGGAGTCAATTTTTTGCTGATGCGCGCGCTGTATGCCGACGCCCCCCAGTTGATTGGGTTGACCAATAAAGTGATTGCGGATTCAGGAAATGCGGCCCTGGGAGATTCCAATCAATCCGCTCCCAATTAGCGGGTACTTTCAGTTTTGTTCGTTCTTGAGCAGCTCGCGCAAAACCGTTGTGGCATACGTCCCTTTCTCCAACCAAAACGTCACGAGCGCTTTTGTTTTCCCTTCAAACAATTCATCACTCTCCACTTTTCCAAGCGCAAAATCATGCACGCGAAGCAAAATGGGTTTGCGCATTCCCCAACTTGATAATTCCCCCAATTTTTGGTTTTTGAAAAAGGCAGAATCTATTTTTTCATGGGACAACACGTCCCGTTCAATTTCTCCCGGAATTCCACTCGCCATTTTGGATTCGCTTCCAGGCAACAATGCAGTGGGAATCCCATTCTCGAGTATGTCTCCCTCCATGGGATAAAACAGTCCCTTTCTCACGCGCTCCGCAACGATTTGGTTGAAAATGTGACTCTGGTAGGCGTGCGTAAACAAGTACCGCGTCTTTGTTGGGAGTCGTTGAAAGGCTCCCGCAAAGTCCTTTGGAAGAAACACTAAATGATTCAGCATCGCTCGTTCAAAATGAAACGTATCTGGAAATGCTTCCAAGGCTTTTTTGAAGTCCATTGTTTCGCGAAGGTTCTTTCGTGCGAGAGCCGCATCCTCCATCTCCCCAACGCTTTCTTTCGTTAAATAGGTCATCACCGCTTCTTCAATTTTTCCCTGCAGCAAGAGCTTTCCCACCACGTGCGTGACGTTTCGATATCCCCCAAAGCGCTGCTCCCCAAAATAATTGGGAATCCCTTGCGTAAGCGTGTGGGAAAAATCCATTATTTTTTCCGTTGTCTCCTCAATAGAAAATGGAATGTCACGTATAACGATTGTAAATTGATTTCCCCTCAAATCCCCCAATTCAATGCGCGTATCCGACCATTCCGCATGATGCAATGCCATTCCCCTCATTCCAAATCGTTTGAGCTTTTCAATATCGGGCTTCCACAATGAGATGCGCTGACACGTCAACGCGCGCTTGTCTTTCAATCCCGCATACCCAATCCGTTTCACACTATTCCCTGTTCCCCTTGAAAGATTTCGAATCGCAAACGTTGTTTCTAAATTGAACTTTTCCATGCGTACGTGCAATTGGTCAAGCTTCAACGGATTAGGGTTTGGGGGGATGTTTAATGCAATGCGGGGAGGGGGCATTTGATTCAATTGTTCTATTTTGCAGACCGTTCCATCGGGCAGAATTTCCTCGACAATAAAATCCTCAATTCGACGCTTCAACTGCCCGCCCAAGGGGCTGCTCTTGATGAGAAAAGGAAGGTCCATGCGAGAAGAGGGTGGATTTTGTTTTTAGTCCCCTACTATGTGAAATTTCGAACATGAGGTGAACGTGCCATTCGTTCGATGAAGTGAAGCTGGGAACGGAAGTACATGTGCCCGATAGCTCCTAGTATAATAGCCACGACGAAATTGTTCAAAACAAAAAATTGGGCAATGTTGGTTCGAATTTCGAGGAAGTTGAAAAAATCGCTCGCAAGAATAGTGAAGCAAAATGCGGCCCAAATCTGAACGTACGCTACATACTTATTGTGCCGTAAGGTCAAAGAATTGCTTAATGTCATCAAAAATCATCCCAATGACCCCGAAGACGAACAAAACGATGCCCACCATTCCAACCGTAATGTTCGAAAAAATCAAGAGGGGGGATTGACTAATGGAAATGCCAAAGACGGTTACCCCCGTTGCTACAATCTCCTG
Source organism: Nitrososphaerota archaeon (assembly GCA_020053155.1). Lineage (GTDB taxonomy): Archaea > Iainarchaeota > Iainarchaeia > Iainarchaeales > VGJJ01 > VGJJ01. The sequence continues at coordinate 8,873 of JAGVNS010000137.1, read as the reverse complement.
AAGTCGGTTCATCGTTCTCTACTACCTGCGCTCGCGAATAAAAAACGATGTTGAATTTTTGACTAATTCAGGGATCTAGTAATATGCCACTTCGAGTTTCATTCCATCCGGATCGGCAAAAGTGAAGGCATAGTATTTCTCCGTATATTTCGGGTGCTTTGCGGGTGGAGCGAAAATTCTCGTTTCATTTTTTATGCTCTCGTAAATAGAATTCACTTCCTTTTCCGATCTCGCTTTAAGGCAGAGATGGTGAAACCCGGGTGCCTTGAACGTGTGCTGTGGCTCCATAAAGTCTGCCTGAGCAATCCATATGCCAAATCCTTCCTTTGTTACCCATCCCACACTTCCCTCTTTATCCGCAATTTGGTTGAAACCAAGATTATGGAATAGTTTGGCATAGAACTGTTTACTTTTTTCAAAATGGCTGACGGATAGTTTTAGATGTCCTGCCGGGTCTTTGGCGGAGTTTTCTTTCATCACTCTTCTCCATCTTTGAGGCTATTATTTGTATCGTAGCATTGCCCCGATTCCCCCAAAGCTGTTGAAAAATTGCTGCCCTTCTTCCGTGTCCAGTGAAATGACGGCCGTTTCCGTTCCCGCCGCGTGGGCGCTTTCCAGCAGGTGGTCCAAATAGTCCGACTCCTCTACTACTTCTACCGGGGAACTGCACTTGGCGCATTTGACCTTATTTTCATCAAACTCCTGCTTGGGGTCTTTAATGGTAAACAATTGCTCCTCCCCACAATTTACGCATTTCACTTTGATGATTCTCCATTCAATTCCTTCCGAAAGGATGAGTACGCTCACCTGCCCCTTGTTCAACGCCTCTTCCACGTCCCCCTGCCCATAAGTTGCCAGCCCATCTTTCGCCACTTCCGTCATGAATTTAGAAATTACCTGCTTCTCGCGCATTAAGTCCGTTGAGCGTAAAATATCTTCGCTTCGCTGAATGATTTCACGTATCCCCGATTCATCGGTATACGACAAATCCAGCGTCCCAATTATTTTTTCCCGAATGCGGTAATCCAGTGCTTCCAATGCCAAAAAATCGTGCTTGGTTTGACCTGGACCACCGACAATAACCCCTTTCAGCTTGTCGTATTTTCCTTCCAGCGTGGAATTTATTTTTCCCGAGACGCTTTTGTAAAAATCATTTGCGGCCTCCTCTCTCAAATGTTCAAATCGCTGGGCGGAATTATGGACTAATAATCCATTGGCGAAGAAATTGGGGTTTTCGACTGAAATGTCAACCATTGGAATTTCCACTTCTTCTTTTTGGGTGCTGGATATATGCACGGGCAAAAGTTGTCGCCCTAGGATTTGGTTATACTTTTTCTTTAATTCCGGGTTTGTAACCCTATTCAAAATTTGTTTGCGAAACACGAATTGGCTCATTTCACGTTCGTTTCGAAAGAAGTTGGTGACGCCCTTGAAGTCCTGCGTGTTCATTCCTTCCTGCTCAAACAGCTTTCGGATGTGCTTTCCTCCGGCTAATAGTTGACGAACATTGCTCTTTTGGCTTGTTTGGTTCACTTTTTTGACTAGCTTTGCTTGCTTATCGGTAGCGGTAAATTGCCCAATTTGGCTAAGAAAGCGACTGAGGGATTCTTTTTCAGTGATGTCGACCGTAAACCGATGCACGTCCGAGTAAGGGTTCTGCTTGGAGTCATATTCGTGTACCGAACTGATAATTCCAAATCGCAATAGGGCCAATTGGATTTGTTTGGCTAAAAGGGGATTATTGACCCCTAGGCCAAGGCGATATTCGGTGATGTATCCTTCGGCATCGAAGAGGCCCTTTAGGAAAGCGCCTAATACGGGCCCCGTGGATCTCAAGAAAATGGGGGGGATTCCTGTTTCTATGGCTAGTTTGGTCGGGAAGAAATTTTCCTTAAAATAGCGAACGAGCGCCTTTCCGCTGGCCCGAACTTGGTAGTATCCTTTGCTTTCTCGATATTTGACCGTTATGGGGGATTGGAATGTCTCTCTGCATTTTTGTGCGTAGTACTCGGCAAGCTCTTTCCGTTGTTCGGAGAATCCGATTCGCTCACTCTCATAATGTCCATCGCCCAGGAAGTATCCCGCGATCTGAGCCACTTCTTCCGTTAGGATGGAGGGTAGTATGCGGCGTTGGATAGTGTCCTTGGCCACAAACTCTTCAAAGTTAACCCCTGATGCTTTACAGTACTTTTTCAAGTATTCCAACCGTGGATCAAAAATTCCTCGTTCTAATGCGGATACGACGGCCTGATGGATTCCTACTTTTTTTCCGAATGCTTTCTGGGAGAGTCCTTTTTCTTTTCGTTGTAAAATAAGTTTTCTCAGTCCTTCCGGGGTAATCGCGTAAGTGTTTTCCACTTCCGTTTTCAACTTTTGGATGGTTCCCTCAATTTGAATACTTTCCGGCATCAATAAGATATCCTTAGGGGTTAGTTTGGAGGCTTCTTTTTCAACGATGGAATCGGTCTCCTTATCAAAAGTAAAGAAAACATGCTCGGGTGAGGAAGTAATTTCGAACCGGGGATATTTAGTGATAATAGTTACTTTCTTCTTTTGGACATCCCATTTGTCAATAATAGGAGCATCTTTGATCAGGAAGGTAGTTGTATCTGCATTTTTTATTCCTTGATTGATTTCAACACTCGAAATAGGAATGATATTACCATCCTTCAGAACGACGAGCGTTTCGGGGTCCAAACATTGTCCCCCTGCCCTAAATTTTCCAGCCACATTACTGGTAAAATGTCCAATAACCTCATACCTTTTTCCTACTAACAATGCAATCGTGGCCTCTCTCTTGTCCATCACGACAAAGCAATACACTTCCGTGGGAATCATCATTTCTTTCAATGGGTCTAAGTGAAAGGATGAATCGCACCAATACAGTTTGGTTCGCAGCTGTTTGAGGGCTTTCACCACAAACATTCGCAAGTCCGTCCTTCCTTCTTGCGGGGAAACGTTTCCCGCAAATACAGCCATTCCCGTATTGGGAATTGAAAAATTGGTTTGTTTCAAAAAATTAGATATTTTTTTGAGCGCCGATTGAACGTTTTTTCGTGTTTGCGGGGATTTGATGTTGGAACTCTGACCCATTTCCGTCGCGAGCTGATTCATCACGCTGCTGCGGTCCGTTCCAAATGGAATGTATACCGAAATGAGTTCGGTTCCCCTTCCTTTGTAGCCCGACAGCTCTTTCAGCTTTTTTTTGAACAAGGCTTGTTCGGCCGAATCGGCTTCGATAAGGGTCTCCTTAGGCATGTAAAAGACTCGGGAAAGAACTCTTTAAAATGGCCCTTTTCGGCCTTGAACTATCTGATTGAATCGTTCGAGTGCTCGATCGTCGGAATACTGTTTGGGCGGCGACTTGAATAGAAACGCACATATCTCGGGGGCCTGTTTGACCTTTTTGCTTTGAGTCATTTTTTGGATAGCCCGAATGGCGTCTACGACTACTCCGGCGCTATTCGGACTGTCTTCGTCTTCAAGTGTGAGATCTATAGAGACAGGGGCTTTTCCCCATATTTTTCCCTCAATCTTTATTTTTGCTTGTTTGTGATCGTAGTTTTTTTCAGTATAAATCATTCGCGCGTGTGGGTGCGCATCTGTTGAAGTGAGGGAGGATTTTAATGCGTGTTCCTTCGATTCTTCTTTGGCTTGAGGTCGATAGTGGAGATTGAAATGGTCGGCATTTCCCCCATAGTTTGTTTGATCCGATTTTGTTATTTTAATTCCACGAATTTTAAGTAAATGCAATAGTGCACGATTTACAATAGTGGCACCGCACTGGCTTTTGATGTCGTCTCCCAGAAGGACAAGTCCTTTGTCCTCAAAGCGTTTTCGCCACTTTGGATCTTTGGCGATGGGGGTGGGCATGCAATTGATGAAGCTACAATTGGCATTCAAAGCAGCTTCTGCATATGCATAAGTGGCCTTATCGCTTCCGGTTGGAAGATAGTTTACCACTATCTGCACTTTCGATTGCTGGAGGGCCTTTACCAAGTCGATGGCTGGTGATTTGCTTTCATAAATGAAATATTCCCGCAGTTGAGGAATGACACTGTCGTAAGTAGGTCCGCGTTGGACTATTGTGGGGTATTTTAGGGAACTTCCTATTTTCATCGTCTTGTTGGGTTTGGCATTAATGGCTTTGTGCAATGGTTTTCCCACTTTTCTTGCGTCAATATCAAATGCCGCGACAAAGGTTATGTCGGAAGGGAGGAAACGGCCAATGTGCGGGTGCATTAATCCCACTGATTCGGCTGGATTTTGAGTGTAAAATCCAATTCCTTCCACCAGACTTTTGGCGCAATTTCCTACGCCTACAATGGCAACACGGATGGGCATGCACCAAATTATGGCCATTCTGCATTAAAGAACATGACTTTCTGATCATTTTTTTTATTTTAAAACACGGGCATCGACCCCCACGCTTTTATAGGGGATTGAATCTTACCAAGGGTGGCGGTGTAGCAGCTGTCATTTTGGGCGGGCGCCTCGTATGGATATGTTTGACTTGTTCCGTGAACCAGACGCTCAAAACTCGACACCCAACGACGGTCCGCCAATTCCATCTTCTAACGAAACCAATCTGTCCTCCGACACCGAAATATACAGACCCGGTTCTTCTGACTCTATACAATCATCCACATTACCCCCTTCTACTCGCCTCTCCATGGAAAACGCTCTCATTATTTGCATTCCCGGCTCGCTCATTTTCAGAAAACATGCGTTGCAACTCTCGTGGCTCACCACCCTGGCACGAAGCGTGGAGAGTTTGCGCGAGAAAGGAATGAACATCGCCCTTGTTGTAGGGGAATCATCTGATACTCGCTCGGCTGCGCACGCTGCGAGACAATTTGGGGTTTCCCATCCTGAAATAGAAAATGCATTGCGTTCCTCAAGCTCCTTGCATGCCGCATTAGTACTGCGGATGCTCGCGCAAGCCCACCCAAACGTGTGCCAATCTATCGATGAAACCATCTCGCTGCTTCAGCAGGGAAAAGTGCCCGTGATGTTGGGGAGTCAAGGCTCCCTTTCTACCGAAGCGCGTGCCGCGATGCTCGCCGAAACCCTGAGTGCAAAGCTGGTCTTATTTACCGACATTGACATTCCCACCAATACCATCACTCATTCTCGTTTTTCACGCATGGCAGGGGAAGCGGCCTTCCGTACGAATCAGCAGTTCATTGTGGACCCGCTCACAGCCATGGTTTTGGCGCGTAGCAAGATTGAAACTCATTTGATTTCGGATAGGAGCGTTTCAAAATTAGAAAACATCGTGAATGGGGTTGAAAAAGTGGGGACGCGCATTACTCATTCCTTTTCCCAATCCTCTCGCAGCCTCGCACATGGAGAATTACCCCGAGACAATCAAGAGTTTGAACCCACTGAAAACGATTTGCCCCACTTTTCTCGTCCGTTGCCCAGCGCCGAAGAACCCGCTTCACCGGAACACATTGTCCGGCATTTGGGATAATTATTGTACGCTTTTGTTTCCAACGTGCTTAATCTCATCGAAAATGTAATCTTCCCCTTTTCTTTTTCCAAGTAGTATTTCCACTTCGATGGGAGTTAACATGGGTTTTTTGTAGGATTCGAAATCATCTGTCGCAATGCGTGAGCAGCTCGTATTTACATACGCATCCACGTTCATTCCCATCAATGCGGTGGGGTTTACATATTCCATGCTCACCAAATATGCTTTTTTTCCCGCAGTTTCCAATTCACTTTTCATGCGCATGGCAAGGGCTTTGCGCAGCTGTCCTTTTTTGGTACACAAAATAACGGCAAATGATTTCGCATCTTTGGCTTTGGCGATTAAACCAAATCGCTGGCGCAGATATTTTTCTTTGTATTTTTGGAGATTTTCCATTTTCAAGGTAAATGGATTGTATTGGTAGGTTGGTTTTTTGCTCGCAAACGCAATGGCCAGGGCATGAAAGTACCCGTCTCCAAAATACAGGTTGGCATCCACTTTGTCTTCAATATCCATCCGTGCGGAAACGTCGCACCCCAATATTTGCCCGTCTTTCAAATCGCCCATCCCTACAAATACTTCGAATCCGCTCTTTTCCATTTCTTTTTTGATTTCAGGTAAGTGGCGGTGAAATTGGATGGTGACATAAACGCCTATTTTTTTGTTTTGAATGAAAAATGGGTCTTTTTGCAATGCATTGACGCACCCCGGAATCATGTTTTTTTCTAACGGGTATTCTACCGGCCAGTATATCACATTGATTCCAGTGTGAAGCATCTTCGAATGACCAAAATGCACAATTAAATCGCACCCTAACAGTTGGGCTTTGTAATCTGCAATGTCGCACGCCCCGAAACTGGGGTCCAATACCACAATGCATGGTATTTTTTCGTGTGCGAAGGTATCTTCCAATTCTACCACATTGGTTTTCAACCCTTCAGGTATTTGGAGCAGCACCATTTTTGGTTTGCGCGTTTTGACTTCCGTCAACAATTCATCCAAATGCAGTTGCGAATCCATGCGTGTTTCACCAGAAAGGGTAAAGGCCTACTGCGGGATTGAAAATCCCGCTAACGTAGTCCCTCATGGCAGCCATACAAAATTGGCTAGTTACTTCTTCTTTGCGTCTTTGCCTTTGTCGCCCTTGGCGTCTTTTCCGGCAGAAGTTCCTTTGGCGTCCTTGGCTGGAACACCTTTGGCATCTTTCGCTGGAGTACCTTTGGCGGGTGCGCCTTTTGCAGCCGGTGCGCCCTCTTTTCCGCCTGCAGCGGGTGCAGCCGTAGCATCGGCTCCTTCTCCCGCTTCTGCGGTTGCTTCTTCGGCTTTTACTTCGACTTTTTCTTCGCGCATTTTCTTGGGTAACGTTCCAATGCTCAAAATGTCTTGGTGCGCGTTCACGCTCATAACAAGTCCCATTTTTGGAATGGCACGTAAGAGCCCTCTTTTCACGGCATCCAATTGAGTTTCATCGCATAAGACAGAAAAAACTTTTTGTCCTTGGCGCAATCGCGCGGCTTTTCCGATTGGTTTTCCAAAAGCGTGTTTCATTCCGCTCGAAACACGGTCTGCTCCCGCTCCTTGTGCGAGTTTGTTTTCGCGCATGATATGGTATGGGTATACGCGCAGGCGCATGAAAAAGTTTTCTTTCCCAATGGAGTTGATTAAGTGTCGATTTACATTGAGTCGCGCGGCCTCAAGGGCGTTGTCGCGGATTTGAACGTGGGGTTGTTCGCAGACCAGGTCCACAATGTGTGTGTATTTCTTCAAGGGGTTTCCCATGTTGAACTGCCGCGTGTGCAGGTTGGGGTTTGTCCCGATGAAATTTTTATGATGCACCGTGACCGCGATGCGCGTGTAGGCGGGCTTGTCGGTCCCTCGGTAGCAGTGTGCTGGTCTCAATCCCATAAAATCGCCTTTTTTTGGAAGGTCTGAATACTCAAAAACCCTGGAGAAGGCTTTAAAAGTAAACGCGTGGCCCCGCTCGGCTGCCCTCCCCTTTTTGGCTTAAACGCCCAAAGAATGGCTTTTTACTGGTTTACCCGGTTCCGGGGTATGTATGCGGGACTATGATGCCATTGTCGTAGGAGGGGGTCCGGCAGGGAGTATTTGTGCGCGCACCGCCGCCGAAAGAGGGGCAAGGGTGCTACTCTTGGACAAAGCCTCTTTTCCCCGCGAAAAGGCGTGCGGGGACGCGGTTTCGGGAAAAGCCATCCGCGTCCTGCGCGAGATGCGGTTGAAGGAAAAGCTCGAATCCAGGCCTCACGCCAAAATTTTGGGAGTTCATCTATCAAGTCCAAACGGGACCGAATTGAAAATTTCCATCCCTCAAACGCGTGCGGATGCATATGCGTATTGCATGCGCCGCGAAGTCTTAGACAACGTGCTGTTTGAGCATGCGAGTAAAGTGTGCGAGTTTAGGGAGAAAACGCAAGTGGTTGGATTGGTGAAAGAAAACGAAAAAATCGTTGGGGTGAAAGTGGCCGACCTTTCAACAAAGCAAACGCGCGAAATAACAGCGAATGTGATAGTGGGGGCAGACGGAGCGACATCGCTGGTGGCCCAACACCTTAATGCCAATGCCCTTCCCCCCCAGCATGCATGTATAGCGGTGCGTTCATACTATCAAAACGTTTCTAGTTTAACGGACCGCATTGAAATTCACTTTGTTCCCGAAGCCCTTCCGGGGTATTTTTGGATTTTTCCACTTGGAAATGGACAGTGTAACGTGGGGGTTGGAATGATTCTCTCTGAAATTCAAAAACGAAAGGTTCATTTACCGCACGTATTAGAAACCATCATTCAATCTTCCCGTTTTGCTTCGCGTTTTGTTTCATCCGAGCGAAAAAGCCCCGTTATGGGGTGGACGCTTCCCTTTGGTTCGCACGAACGAACGCTCGCATTTGATGGGGCGTTGTTGTGTGGGGATGCGGCCGCGCTCATTGACCCATTTACGGGAGAAGGGGTGGGTAATGCGATGCTTTCGGGGAAAATGGCCGGGGAAACGATTGCTTCTGCCATTGAAAAAAACGATTTCTCGGTGAGTTTTCTTTCTCAATACGAAAAAAACGTTCGTGATTTGCTTACTCCCGAATTTCAAACCTCGTATACGCTTCAAAAATGGTCCCGCTATCCGTTCCTCATCAATTTGGCGTTTTCAAAGGCCGCCAAAAAACCAAAAATTCAATCCATTTTATCAAGCATGCTCGCGGATGAGACGCCGCGAAAGCAACTCGTAAATCCAACCAACTGGTTCAAGCTCCTAATCGGGTAGTGCTCTATTTTAAAAATAAAGAAACGGTAGGTGTTGTGTGACAGGCCTTATGACTCCACTTTTTAGGTAAAATTTTAGTGGGAAAGCCCCGTTTTTTGTTTGTGCGAAAAACGGAGGGTCTTTCCC
>JAGVNS010000073.1 GCA_020053155.1 Nitrososphaerota archaeon | reverse complement strand
CGAGGACCCCAATCCAAGCTTTTCTTCAAAAAAGCTAAAAAGGACGGGAAACAACGATGAAACACCAAGAGGACATTAAATCAGGACAACACAAAAAAAAGAAGGGCATACCCCCTTCAACACTAACTTTTTTGTATAAAAAAGAGGAGACTTGTTTGCCCCTTTTCCCGCCGTGCGCCCGCACCCGTGCAAATGGAACCATCCTAAATGCAGACGTGGGGGTAAGGGAAAGGAATAGGAAGAAAAGAAATGAGAGAAGTGGGAAAATACCCAAATTGGTGAATTATGCAGTTTAAGTTTTCCATTCGACTTTGGAAGGAGAATTAAGAAAGAGAAAGAGTAAATGAATCCACGATAACAAGAGGGGAATCACCAGAATGGAAAAAGTGGGACCCACCAGCAAGACTTGATTATCCACCACCACATTAGAGGGAACAAAAAGCGTGAGAATGGCCCCTTCCACATCCGCAGGCTGGGCAATATTGGCAGCGGAGAGCAAACTCACGATTGGAAAAATGGGAGAAAAAGTAGTGAAAATAACCAACACGCTCAACACCAAAATGGAAATGCTAAAAGGAGAAGCTTTGACGTACGCATTTCCCAATCCTGGAATAATAATATTTGACAAGAGAGCGATGAGAATAGACTTCTTTTCCTTTACTCGCTCCATTTTTCCTCTCCCTTAAACCACTTCAAATCTTTCTCGGCATGAATGAGGTGTTCCCCTTTTTGCAAGGGCCAGATTTTGGAACGAATACTATGTTCGGTGGCGTGAATGTCAAAATTTTCAGGGTCGAATGTTTGGGAGGGTTTACCTCGCTTTACGGCTGTCATACTGAACCCAAAAAATGGGTTAGCCTATATAAAACACTCATAACAAACCAACCATTGCGAATGAGGCAATATGCGTTTTTCCAAAGTTTTTTTCAAGAAGAAAGCCTAAAAATATGAAAAAGAAAGATGTTTAGAAAAAAAGCTGAAATGCAAACGCGGCCGGGAAAACAACTTGGCGTCCCGCAAAAGCGTTTATCTCATCCGATACTAAAAATAGACCGAACTACTGCATCATTTTGTTCTTCTGCTCCATGTAGCAGTCGCGGCAAAATACCGGTCGACCTGTACGGGGCTGAAACGGCACTTTCGTTTGGGCTCCGCATTTACTACATACAGCGTCAAACATTTGTCGGGGACCCTGATCGAATCCACCGCGTCCTTGGAACGCCATTGTTTTTTTTCTCCTGTTTTACTATATATTGATTGAATTTACACCCAACCAATATGTGAAATCCTTCCAGGGAGCTTATAAACCCTCGCATGGGGGGGTTCCGGCTAAAGTAGCCTCTAAAAAGACCTAAAAACTCCGGTCATTGCGGCCGTCGCAAAACCAATTCATCTTCCGGCCCATCGCTTTGAATGTTCTCCATTATTTTCTGAGCCACCCAATTCGGGTCAAGAAATTGAGAATATTCTTCGGGTTTATCCCCTGAAAATATTTCCGTCTGCATCCCACCCGGGAAAACACCCAACACCCGGATGTTTTTTGTTTTCAATTCCTCTCGCAATACGCGAGTGAAACTCATCGCTCCCCACTTATCTGCCCCATATACTGCTGACTTTGCTTTTCCATCGTACGCAGTTGTAGAAAGGATATTGACGATGACCCCGCCCACACTCATCCCCAAAATAGCCGCGCGCGAACCAAAAATGGTTCCAAAAAGATTGGTTTCAATTAGCACTTGTGCCTTGATTGCATCAAATTCCTGAATGGAAGGAGCAGGAAGCCATGCCCCGGCGTTGTTAATCCAAACGTCAATCCTCCCAAACTTATCCACGACCCGTTGGGCCAAATTCTTCATTTCATTTTCATCCGAAACGTTTCCCACAAAAAAATCAACCTGAAGGTCTTGTGCAAGTTCTTTTAATTCGTTCTCGTTGCGCGCATTCACCGTCACGTTTGCTCCCGCTTGAACAAAATTTTGGGCGAGGGTTTTTCCAAGACCTTTGCTTCCACCCGTAATCACCACCATTTTTCCACGCAAATCCATATCCAAAACCACCTTTAGCCCGTTCGAATTCCACCTGTTTTATTTTGCGCAAACTTAATCTTATACCCATCGGGGTCGGTCACGTAAAAACGGGTTAATCCGTAAGGCATGGTTTCAAGTGGCTTGAGAATGGGAGCACCGCTTGATTTTACTTGCTCAAAATAGGATTGTATTCCCTCTTTCAAAATAAATCGAATAATAGTTGAGTTTCCATTGAAATTTGGAAGGGTTCCATTATCGACTTGTGTAATCATCAAAATGGCCCCGTTAAACTCAAAGGGAGCAAACCATTCTTCCTCGTTGATTCGCAGTAAGCGAAACCCCAGAACATCACGATAAAATATCAGGCTCTTTTGAAAATTCGAGACGGGAATCTCCACAGCCATTGGAACGTACTCGTTCTCCCCCATTTGTTTTGAATTCATACTAAAGTGCAGGAGACAGGATTCGAACCTGCGAAGGCACTAAGCCACCAGATCTTGAGTCTGGCCCCTTTGACCGCTTGGGTACTCCTGCAAACTTTTGCGAAAAGTTTGATCAAAAGCGTTAGGGTTCCTTGCCAGGAACCCAGACTCCTAATCACCTTTCAATCTTAGAAACTTGGCCCGCGGAGGGCATAAAAAGGATTGGTTTTGAAGCCGCCTTATTTCAATAGGACCAGGAATTCCTCTCGGCTCAATTCGGCTTTCCGAAGGATGGATAACAGCGTCCCGGGGACGATGACTTTGTGATTGGGCACGGTTACCCGACGGAAAGGATCCTGATTTTCGCGGAGAATGATATGACTTCCAGTTTGATGATCAATTTCGTATCCCCGCTTAGCAAGCGCTTTCACTACCTCTTTTCCGGAAAGGACGGGCAAGCGCATACCTACACCTTGACGGCTTGCACTTCAACGGACGTTTCAAACACCTTTTCTTCCGGGTGTTTTCTGAGACTGATTAAATATCCTTTAATGGCATCCTTGATGTTTCGCAGCGCCCCAGCTTTGGTTTTTCCTTGAGAGATACAACCAGGAAGGTTGGGCACCTCGGCTACAAACCAACCGGTAGAAACATCCTTGGTCAAAATCACTTGATAATCCATATACTAACTATAGGTGAATCACGAGTTAATAATCTTACTTCCACTAAACCGCCGACTATAATTGGAAAAGGGTAGACTCGCTTTCTGCCCCCTCCTCCGAAAATCTATTTCTGGGGCAGCCGGAGCCTCTTTTTGTTTTCCGTTAAACGGAGAAAATTATCTTTGGAAACAATCGATTTCCCGGTTTCCCGCTCGATATCTTTCCGAGTGTTATAGGCAATTTTTCCCCCTTTTTGGGCGGAGTCCTTCAATTTATCTAAACCCCTTGAATCTTTACTTGTGGTAATATCAGTAGTGGCTTTTTCTCCGACCATTGTGAGGATGAGTTCCCAATCCGTCATATGGTCGCGCAGGTTTTGATTCTTGGTCGGAAGCCGTTTGAATTCTTTATATTCTTGCACGGTTTTTCCAAACGTCGCTTTACTAATTTCGTTTGTTAGAATGGCAAATTCTTTTTCCTCTCCAACCCCCCGCGTTTTCCATTCATCGGTTAGCTCTTGCCGGATAGCGATTCCCCGAATACGCTTCTCAATCCAGTCCGCCGGATAGCCCTTCATTTTGTAATAATCGCGCGCACGATTCTGAGCCAATTCGGGGTTCTCAATCTCTTGAACGCGTTCATACCCCACTTTGGCCAGCCACTGCTTGAAGGGCTCAGCTTTGGGGGATGGGATGGATTGAATGAGGCGAAAGGCCCCACCGGTGGAGACACAATCCATTTCTCGCTGTTTTCCATCCTTTGCCTCCATCTTCAACCCGTGACAAATTGTCACGAGTTGAGGCTCACGATGCTTTAATTGTCTCCAATAGGACTGCTCATCAACGCTCCCTGTTAGAACCCCAATTATGTCTACTACTGGATAATACCACTCTTTCCTATACCAAATTCGGCGAATTTGCTTGTCCTGAAAGACTACTAGCGCATTGGATTGATCCATAGGTATGACCCCGCATTCATGGAATAAAAACCAATGGAAACCAAACCGCCGAAATCAAATGTGGTCATTCAGCCAATCAATCACGTTTTGTGTCAAATCCCCGTTTCGCACGAGCATATCAGTACCATGCCCGGCATTCTCTAATAGCATTAATTTTTTGTCCCCCACTGGGCTATTTGAAAAAATGGTTTGAACGGATTGAGCGGAATACGCATCCTCTTTGCTCGCTACAATTAAAAGAGGAGCGTTATTTTTCGCTATTGCTTGTTGAACGTCAATTCCTTTGTAGTTGATTCCGGGGGAAAGTAAAACCAATCCCTGCACCGTTGGGTCCATTACCCCATAATTGAGTGCCGCATTGGCCCCAATACTCGCGCCTACCACGAGTACTTCTTTAACTTCCAAAAATGCTTTTGCCGAGGAAATGTCATTCTGAATTTTTTGAAAATCGTTTTCAGTGAGAGAAGTAGAGAGAATTGTTTTCCCGTCTTTTTGTGTTGATTCCCCAAATCCACGAACATCAAATGATAATACCGTAAATCCACCCTTAAACAATTTTTGAGCGAACAAATCAAACGTGTGCCGGTCCATGTTGAATTGGTGAACCAAAATAACCGAGGGCTTATTTGAATTTGGGACTTCCCACAACGTTCCCACTAATGCAAATCCATCAACGCTTTGAAATGTGATTGTTTTTCCATTCATGATGTCTTCCTCCACAACCTCTTTTTGACTCAATGGGCTAATGCACCCCGGGAATAAAACAATGACCAAAATAAGTAGCATTTTTTTCATTTTTGGCCTCAATGCATAAGCACCGGAATGTGTGTTTGCGAAACCATGTTGTACCCAATCATTCCCCCCGAAAAATTGCACGCGTTTAGGTAGCCCATTTCTCGCAATGCGTGAACCATGCGCCTGCTTCTCCCACCCGAACGGCAAATCACCATCATTTTCTGGTCTTTTGGAAAGGAAGAAAATTTTTTGGGAGACAATTCGGACAGGGGCATGTGTTTCGCCCGGGGCAAATGGCCATACTCCCACTCCTCTTTTTCGCGCACATCGATCCATATCCATGCCACATTCAAAAGAAAAGGAACGGCGTCCTTTGGAGACATTTCGGGGGAAACCATAACAAAAGTACTCATTGCGGGGAATGTATAAAGGTAACGATTAAATGGGTGAAAAATTATCCCCAATGAATGGGTTCCCCCCGAAGAGTGATTGGTAAAATTTCTCATGATGCGGCGTCATCCATTGTCATGCGCCAGCATCGACATGGAACGCGCGTCCAATTGGATGAAAGAGAAAGATCCTACAAACGACCCACTATCCACCAAGTTTTGGGAACTATGCTCTTGCACCAATCCATGGAAGGCGATGCCCTCCTGAAGGAAGCACGGAAACTAATGTTGGCATACAAAAAAAGAAAGAAAAAAGGCCTGACTTTTCGCGGAACCCCCCACGACCTGTTCAAGGCCATCCGATTCACCACAAAACGTGGGCCCTTAATCCCTGCCCTGGAGAAAATACTGAAAGATTTTCCGGAAGGGATCAATACCACCCAAATTCTGGAAGAGTTGGGAATGTCACACGATATTCCCAATCGCCGCAGGATCAATGCAGGATTACAACTGTTAGACGTTTCCCGACTCGCTCGAAAATTACCCTTCAGCGCGGCCACCCACCAATATCACTGGACCCACCGCGGCAACCCGATACAGGTAAAGTACCCTGTACTCATATTGGACATTTTGCTCGAACTGAAAAGGGGGCCCAGACCCCTCATGGAATTAACCAAACCGGGCGTCATAAAATTGGGTGGAAAAGAGTATGCACACGGAAATCCTGGCGGACGGTACGTAATTGATGGGATCAGTAAGATGGTTTCCCGCATGGAAAAAGCTAAGCTGATATATATTGTAAAGAAAAAAGGGCACCATGGAGGATACCCTGCACGGATACTGGAACTGACTCCCTTCGCACGCGAACAATTGGATATTTGGTCGCGCACCGGACAATTTCCCATCCCACTCCTGAATGCCCTGCTTTCGCTTCCCGAAAAGTATCAGAAATAAATAACACAAAAAGGATAAAACACAGATGACACCACTCCAAACATGGAAAAAAATCAAACACATCTTATCCAAAACATATCTTTCTCCCAAAATTGGGTTGGAGGGATGGAAAAATCCGTTTGAATTAACGGTTTCCACCATCCTTTCGGCGCAGTGTACCGATGTGCGGGTGAATATGGTCACGAAAGAATTGTTCAAAAAATACAGAAAACCGGAAGATTATTTGAAAGTCAAAGCGAGCGAATTGGAAAAAGACATTCGAAGCACGGGATTCTACAAGAACAAAACCAAAAACATTCGCGGGATGTGTACTAAATTAATTTCTGATTTTCAGGGAAAAGTTCCCCAGACAATGGAAAAATTAATTACTCTTCCCGGGGTGGGAAGGAAAACGGCCAACATTGTCCTGGCGAATGCGTTTGGAAAAAATGAAGGAATTGCCGTTGACACGCACGTGTTTCGGGTTTCCCGGAGGTTGGGATTGGCAAAGGGAAATACTCCCGAAAAAGTGGAAAAGGAACTGATAGAAATAGTCGAGAAAAAGGATTGGGGAAGCTTGACGGACTATTTGATTTGGCATGGGCGAAAGGTTTGTATCGCACGCAAACCAAGATGTTCAACGTGCCCCTTGCTGGGATACTGCCCGAGGAATGGGGTAGAAAAATGGGTTTGAATTTCAGGTGGATAGGGCACCTTGTTCGGAGAAAGCGCAATCCTTTTGGAAAGGAAGGAAGGGCGCTAACTCGGACGGAAAACGCGGGTTTATCCATCATAAAAAACAGGAAAAAATCGCTTGCATTCACTCCTTATGCAAAAAGATGGGTGAGGGAACACCCCGGAGTGATAAAGGCTTTTCTGGAAGCCCGCCGCATTGTTTCTCGCGGCATGTCAAGTGCAACGGTTGGAACTCTACGACTGGAAAAAGTCCATGGGAGAGGCATCCATCACTCAGCGTTGTTCAAGGCAAGAGTGGATAGCCACACTTTTTTCGTCAAAGAAGCGGATGCGAATGAAGAAAATATTTTTTTCAACCCCGAATTGGACCATGCAGAAGGACAAATAATAGCATTACATTCGGCGCGACCCCTTCTTGAAAAATTGGATAGAGTACGAATTGCCAACTATCATTTAGGATGGACCTCCAGCAACCGTTCTTTCCTAGTAACCGATTTTTATGAAGGGATTCCCATGGACATATTGGAAAACCCCCATTTGAGAAGCCGCTACCAGAGAATCCATGATGTTCTTTCCCCCTATTTCCGCGACATCGAACCCAGAAATAGTATATACCTCCCAAAGGAAGATACCATTGTTATTTTTGACCTCGAGCCCATTCCATCGTCCAAATCCAGCAAACCTAATTAAATCCTGGAAACATGAAAAGGGATACTATGTCGGTCCGATGGCCTGCGCGCATTTTGCGAAGGAGGAAGAGCCTTCCCCAAACGCCTCGGCAAGTCGTTACGCTTCATCATAGAAGCAGTGGGAAGAAATCCATCATTTTTACGGAAGAAGGGAAATCCATTGTACGAAATAATCCAGGAGTCATCCGCGATTTTCTTATTGCTCGAAAAAGGATCCTTCAGGGAGAGGATGAAGTGAAAACGGGTCATTTAACCCTCGAACGATTCAAGGGGAATGGTAATGTTCATTCCGCCCTCTATAAGGCAAGGGTCGCAGGAAAAACGTTATTCATCAAGGAACAGCGAGAGGGATTTCAAGGAGAATCATTCAGAGGCTATTTGGACTTAGCGGAACCCCAAATTAAGTCCCTGCACGATGCGCGCACCAAACTTCAAAGTATTCCAGGAGTCGAAGTGGCCAATTACCATCTGGCATGGACATCAGGAAACAATTCATTCTTGGTTACTGATTTCTATAAAGGCGAAAAAATTGAATGGAATTCGAATGAAAATTATTATTCCCAACTCACGGGTAAAAAAATTGGCGAGCGAGTGAAACGAGTAATAGAAATCCTCAGAGGAAACTTTTTAGATGGTACCGTCAATAATTTTATGTATATCCCGACGAGGGACACGATCGTTGTTTTTGATTTAAGACCTATCGTGTAACGATTTGAATCCCGTTTTGTGCCCCCTTCACGCACGGGTATCCCGCATACCAACTAAAAGGGCTCTGTTGAAAGTCTCGGTTTTCAGGTTTAACCGTTGTCCT
>JAGVNS010000156.1 GCA_020053155.1 Nitrososphaerota archaeon | reverse complement strand
TTGGGAGTAGGCGACCCCACCCTCATGGATGCGCTGGCGCAAGTGCATTTGGAAGAGTTCAAAAAGGAAAATCCTGCATTGGTGAAAGAAAATGATGACAATAAAGGAAAAAAATCCGACGAAGAAAAAGAGAGAAAAATAAGGATGAAACTCAGGGAAAAAATAGAAGCAAAATACAACATTCACGCGGATTTGGGCAAAGTGGCCACCCTCCTCACACAGCACGGAATAAAGGGAATCGATAAAATAGACATTGAACCCGGGGTTCCCATCCGCCCTACCCTCGCCGAGCGGCTCCCCCTCTCTACGGAAATAATAGAAAAGCTTGGAAAGTGCATGGTGGAAACCAAATTGGACGGATTTCGTCTGCAGGTGCACAAAAAAGGAAATACCATCTCTATTTTTTCGCGCAACCTCGAAAGCATGACCGATATGTTTCCCGAAATCGTACAGGCGGCCAAAAAAGAATTGGATGCCAAAGACTGCATTCTGGAAGGAGAGGCATTGGCCATGAATGAAGAAACCAACGAGTTTTTTCCATTCCAAATCACCATCCAGCGCAAACGAAAATATGACATTGAAGAGAAAGCAAAAGAATTGCCACTCAAACTATTCCTGTTTGACGCCATGTACATCGACGGAAAGAATATTATGTCCCTCCCTTTCCACGAGCGGAGGGAACGGCTCAAAAAAATAATCATGAAAGGAGAAACGATTGAACTGACCAAGGGTATTGTCACGGACAAAGCAAAAGAAATTGACACGTTTTTCAATGAGAACGTTTCGGAGGGATTGGAAGGGATTATGTGCAAGGACTTGAACGCCCCCTACATCGCAGGAGCGAGAAAATTCGCGTGGATCAAGCTCAAGCGCTCCTACAAAGGGGAGCTGCAGGATTCCGTTGACTTGGTCATTTTGGGATTTTACAAAGGAAAGGGAAAACGCACCGAATTCGGGTTGGGAGGGTTGCTGGCGGGAGTATACGACACCACTAGGGATGAATTCAAGTCTGTTACACGTATTGGAACGGGTTTCTCCGAACAAATGCTACAGGAGCTGCATGATTTGCTGATGAAGCACAAAATAGACCATAAACCCGCGAGAGTGGATAGCACGGTCGTTCCCCACGTGTGGGTGCAGCCCAAGTTTGTGGTAGAGGTGCGCGCGGATGAGATTACCCAATCTCCCATGCATACCTGTGGAAAAGAGACGGGAACGGGATATGCCCTGCGCTTCCCCCGCATCTTAAAACTGCGAAACGATAAAGAACCCGAACAGGCTACGAGCGTCAAGGAAATCATTGCCATGTACCAAAACCAAAAGCGAGTGAAAGTGGAGGAAAAGGGATGAGACAGCGTGCCATTCGCATTTTGGATATGTTCATCCGCCTCGCGCTTTTCGTCATCGCGTTTGCGCTTGTCGTGGCATTCATTGTGGCCCTGGATGAGTTCGTCATCAACCAACGCTTGTATTTTTTGCGCACGGGAAACTGGGATGAGCTCATCACCATTTCCGCATTTGGGATATTGATCGCGTACATTCTCAAACGCCTGCTTGTTCTCCAATACAAATGGGGGTTCAAACGATGAATGTATTCAACCTCCTCATTGCCGCTATTATTGCCATTGCCCTGCTCGCCACCTTCTTCTCCGACTACACCTCCCTTTTTTTTCCCCCCACCGACCTCTCCAAACACACCCAAACGCTTTTGCTCGAAGCGCAGGGGGATTTGGGCCAGGCAAAGAGCATCACTCTCTCCTTGAAATCCGGCCAAACGCTCTATGCCCGGAACCTCGATGAACCTACGCGCACCGTTAAATTTTCCTGTTCCACTGAATCCTGCTGTCCCGCGCTGGAAGGGTGCAACCAGCCCCTATCGGCCACCCCAGAACGGCTGAAAATAAACGATTCCATCAAAAGCACGGTGAGCGCGCGCTGCGTACCATTGTCCGGAATCCATGCCTGCACCGTGTATGTAGGAAAGGAACCCGCACAGCTGGAATTGACCCAAACAAACGTTCCCCCCACCTTTCAAATTGAGGGAATAACCCCCCTCACGATTCAAACCACCGTACACAACCGAGGGGAAAACAAAGCCGATTCCATTTTAGTACAAGCCGAATTGTTCGAAAATCAGGTGTTTGGGGGAGTGGAAAAAAAAGTATCCATTGCGGAAAGCAAGAAAGAGTTGCCTGAATTGGGGGCCGGAGAAAGTCAAGTCGTGGAGCTTACCTTTTCGATTCAGGGGGTGGGAACCTATGAACTGGTCCTGCGCGCCTCCTCCCCCAACGCGGGGTTTGAGGAAGAGAAATACCCCCTCACCGTGATGGGAAAAGAGACCTCCCTTTGCGCCCCCGATTATTCAAAAAACGAACCCCCTTTCTTGGATGGATTGGATAACGTGTGCAGGAAGAAAATGTATTGCACGGGGTGCACGTTTACGTTCGAGTGCCGGGAAACATGGGAAACGATTGCCCCTTCAGGGATCGATTATGGTTATGATACCGAACGAGGAGAACCGGGCTTTACCTATCAAACATGGCCCCCGAAAAACGGACAATGCACATAAATTAACGGCGTGATTCCGCCCATTTCAAAAACGCGGAAAAAAAATCCTTGTTCAGCACTTCAGGGTGAAAAGAAACTCCCACGATAGGCTTTTTTTCATGGACAATAATCTCATTTTGTGAAAAGCGAGAACGGGCAAGAGAAACGAATCTTGCGGGAAGAGGGATTTGGTTGTGATGAAGAAAATAGGCGTTGGGAGAGCGAACAAAAGTGTCCAAGATTGTGCTCATTTCCTTTTTGCCTTTCACAACCATGATTTTTTCCACTCCAATTACTGCTTTCGGCATTTGCTTTACTTCCCCACCAAATGCGGCGGCAATGAGATGCTGACCAGCACAAACACCCAATAGGGGCTTTTTGGTTTCAGTCACCCATTTAACGTTTTTCGTTTTTTTCAAATAGGCATCATCCCCATACGGACAGCCTGAAAAAATGACGGCATCAAAATCGTTTGCCATTGCTTCCGTGAGTTTGGAGAGATGAACCACCTTGCTCGGAACGTGCAGCGCGCGCTGAATCGGCCAAACAAATTCACGTTCCGTTAAAACGTCCTCATTTCGACACGTGTTTACAATCAAAACGGAATTCATTCTTGCTCCAATCCCCTGTTTCCTTTTTCGACCAATGTGGCTTTTGTAATGGTGCGCGTTCCCTGCAATCCCACCCAAACATCTTTGAATTTTTCAATTTGTATCTTTTTCTGAAATAATGGAGCATTGATCACAAACGATTCGAACTCCCCCCCTTCCCCAATGGGGCTTACCCCGTGTTTTTTTTCAAGCGCAACCAATTCATGCAGTGCCTTTTCGTCCATTTTTTTACCCAGCCATCTTTTGTCCAACCCCTGCGCGGCAACCGAAACCAGCACGATTTCCAATCCGTTCAACAATAGCTCGTGCCAGTGGGATTTAACGTTGGTTTGCCAGATGGGATTGAAG
The DNA here is from genome assembly GCA_020053155.1 of Nitrososphaerota archaeon. GTDB lineage: Archaea > Iainarchaeota > Iainarchaeia > Iainarchaeales > VGJJ01 > VGJJ01. The sequence goes on along the minus strand of JAGVNS010000156.1, from coordinate 2,631 downwards.
CAATACAATCCCGCTTCCGCACATATTTTCTGAATGCGGGAGGCTTGATACGTGGAATACACCGCCCCCGTCACCACCCCCTCAATCTTTACCGTTTTTTTCAGTTCCATCAACACTTTTTTGAGATCGTTCAATTCCGCTTCTTTTCTTCCGGGAGTTGAAACGATCACCAAGGGAATTTTCATGGCTTGCGCTTGCAGTTTAGTCCACTCAATGTTGGGAACGTGATACATGAACGATTCATTGTTTTCGGGCTTCACGGACACCAGGCAAGCAATGTCGTGCCCCGCCTGATGGGCGATGTGTAGGGCATACGTGGAATCCTTCCCCCCTGAAAACAAACACGCGAGACGCATACGTGGCTCTTTAACGTATCTTGACGACTTCCTGACCATTCGCAACCCGGTTTTTCCCGGCACGCTTTGCAACATACAAACGCGCATCCGCTTCCTCAAACGCATCGTCAAACGAGCGAGCAGGATCCATTTCCGCAACCCCTGCGCTGAAAGTAAACAATCGATTTCGAAAGGATGAACGAAGAAACTGGTTGCGGTAAAATTCGGTTACAAGCCTGCGATTAAGCAAAGGCATTACGCGTTGTACCGTTCTCAGATCCCCCGGAACTACCAACCCAAACTCTTCACCACCCAACCGGCCGGAAAAGCCCGCCCACGATCGCGCGGTGTTAGCAAGGGCCAATGACAAAAATCGCAATGCATGGTCCCCCGCCACATGCCCAAGCGCATCATTTACTCTCTTAAAATCATCAATATCAAAAATGCAAAGAACGTATCTTTGACCACTGGCCATTTTCTCCCGTGCCATCCGGCGAAAGGTTTTGTCGTTGAACACGGCACCAAACTTGCTGTCACGCTCACCCAAACGACGCAATTGACTCTCTTTCATGTTAAAAGATTCAAAAAATTTTTCCCTGATTTCCCTACGCACCTGTGCGAATTCTTCTCGACTCAACTCTCCTCGCAAGAATGCTCCTTCTGCCCGCATTGCCTGATTTTCATTCGCCTGCACTACGCGCTTAAGGGCATCCTGTAACACGTGCCTTTTTTCAGTTTCATGATACCGACGTACAGGCGAGGGGACACGAGATCGAACCAGGGGAACCTGAATAACTTGTTTTGAACGCAAAACAAGGGGAACCCGTCGCGCGTCCAGAGTGGCCATACCATCTTTCCATCCCCACCCTATATAAATTCCAAACCATTTCTCTCAAAATGAAACCCCTTGTTGTTGCCTTTGGAGGAAATGCGTTGATTCGGGAGCACGAAATAGGGAATTACGCGCAGCAAATGAAGAACGTTGAGCGTGCTGTGAAGGAGCTGGTTCCCCTTATTCGAAAAGGTATTCCATTAGTGCTGGTTCACGGGAACGGCCCCCAAGTGGGAAATCTGGAAATCCAAATGCATTCCGCACGACGCATACCGCCGATGCCACTCGATGTGGAAGTGGGAATGACGCAGGGACAGATTGGACATTTTCTCGTGATGGGACTCAAAAAATGGATACCCACCATAGAAACCGCCGCCATATTGACGCATGTAGAGGTTAAATCAACTGACCCCAAATTCAAAAACCCAAGCAAACCCATCGGTCCATGGGTGAGTCAATCCAAATCAACCGAATGGAAAAAACACGGGATTGTTTTTTTGCACGACCCCAAAAAGGGATACCGGAGAATGGTGTCCTCTCCAACTCCCCAAAAAATATTAGAATGCGAAACGATTCAAAATTTACTGAAGCACCATGAAGTGGTTATTGCGGGGGGAGGGGGAGGGATTCCCGTGGTGAAAAAAGGAAAATACTGGGAAGGAATTGAAGCCGTGATTGATAAGGACAGAACGGCACAGGTGTTAGCCAATGCCCTTGGTGTGGAAAAATTAATTATTTTGACGAATGAGAGCAAAGCATATTTAGATTATTATTCAAAGCATCCCATTCCTTTGAATGAAATGTCCATTTCCCAAGCGCAGAGGTATTGGAAGGAAGGACAGTTTGGAAAAGGGAGCATGGCTCCCAAAATAGAAGCCTGCATCCGATTCATTCAAAAAGGGGGAAAACGCTCCTACATTGGAAAAACAACCCAATTGGGAAAGGTGTTAAGGCATGAAACCGGTACTCGCATCCATGGATGAAATTTACCGCGTTCTAGAAAAAAAAGAAATTAGATCTCTTAAGGGAAAGGATTTTTTACGCATCGAAGACGTGAACATGCATCAAAGTTACCAGCTTTTTCATTTGGCCGAGCGATTCAAATTATTGCACCAAAAAAAAGTGGAATTGCCCCCATTGCTCAAGCAAAAAAATATTGCCTTGCTGTTTGAAAAACCCTCCACGCGAACCCGGGTAAGTTTTGACAATGGGATTTACCTCTTAGGGGGACATTCTACGTTCATTGAAAAACAAAGCACCCAAATGGGTAGGGGGGAAGACTGGCGGGACACTGCTTCTACGCTTTCCCAATACTGCGATGCCATCATGGCGCGCGTTTTCCCGCACAAGGAAGTGGATGCCTTTGCACGCTACACGAACATTCCCATCATCAATGGACTCACGGATGAGGACCATCCCTGTCAAATTCTATCCGACCTTTTCACGATACGCGAACACTTTGGA
>JAGVNS010000130.1 GCA_020053155.1 Nitrososphaerota archaeon | reverse complement strand
TTTTGATGAAACTCTACCATTACTTCGGGGTGGAAAAACCATTGATTTGTTTTAGGGATAAATGTCTTGACGAAAAGTGAAAATGTATTGCGAGTTGCATCGGGGTCTAGTTCAATCCTTCGAACAACATCGGCCAATCTTCGAAGGGACATTTTTTCAGGGCGAGTAATAACCAGTTGCATCGGTTTTGCTGCCCAAGCTGGATGTCTAGTTCTCAGCCGGCTACCATCTCTTGGACTCGCTTTTTTTGGCATGGAGAAATGACGGAATGAGGGATATAAATGGTTGCTCCATCAGTTAGCACATGCCTTCCCCTTTTTCTCTTTCCCATTCAGACAAAAAAACAAACGCTCGTACTGGAAAACTCAAGCTCGCTCACGGCACGATTGATACTCCTTTTTTCATGCCCGTAGCAACCAAAGGAAGCGTCAAGCACTTGGCGTTGAATGAGGTTTCAAAAATGGGCGTGCGCTGTTTGATTTCAAACGCGTTCATTTTCTATTTACGCCCCGGTCTTTCCACCATTAAAAAAGCAGGCGGGATTCACCGTTTCATGAAATGGAACCATGGTTTGTTTACTGATTCGGGCGGGTTTCAGATTTTGGACGAAACCTTTCTCGTGGCGCGAAAAGAAGAGGGGGTGGTGTTGAACAATCCCTTTACGCGCAAGCAGGAATTGTTTACTCCCGAGCGTGCCATTCAGGTGCAAAACGCCCTCGGAAGCGACGTCGCTATGTGTTTGGACGACGTTCCCCGTTTTGGAGAAAAAAAAGGGAAGGTGTTTTATGCGGAAACACTCAAACGAACGCTTCATTGGGCCTCCCGTTGCGCGTCTGCGCACCAAAACAAGAAACAATTATTGTTTGGCATTTCTCAAGGGGGAACCTTTTTGGATTTACGAAAAAAGGGTTTAGTAGAATTGAATGAAATGGGGTTTGATGGGTTGGCATTGGGTGGGTTGGCCATTGGGGAGCCTAAACCCACTATGCAAAAAATTGTTTCACTGGCCCGTAAAACCATTGATAAAAACAAACCCTTGTATGTGATGGGGTTAGGTTCCCCCGAAGACATTATTCAGGCCATTGCCAATGGTGCGGACATTTTTGATTCGGTTTTTCCCGCTCGCACCGCCAGACACGGCCTTGCTCTTACCTCAAAGGGGCGCATTTCAATCAAAAATAACCACTACGCGGCCGACTTTTCTACACTGGATGAGAATTGTGCGTGTTGGGTGTGCGAAAATTACACCAAGGCCCTCCTTCATCACCTGGCTAAAAATAGCGAAGAGAGTGGGTTTCGTTTTTTGACGCATCATAACCTTTCCTTTGTCCAAAAAACGATTGAAACAGCGAGAATTCACATCCGTGAGGGGACGTTCTCCTCTTTTTCCAAGGATTTTCTTAAAAAGTATCGCGTGTAGGGGCTGGTTTTGTTCCCTCCATAGTTTTATTAACGCATTTTTTCCTTATTTGATGCACATTCTCAAAGGGGTTGGTCATTCATGCCAGAATCGGTTTCATCATTACGTGCGTCGGATTTGATTTCCTCTCATTTTGTTTCCGTTCAGGTGGGTCAGTCGGTTTCACTGGCACTGGCCGCGCTCAAAAAAGGGGGGGTAGCTGAAGCCCTTGTTTTGGATGGGAAAAAGCTCGCGGGGTTGATGGCCGATTCCGGTTTGCTGCGCAACGTGGATATCACCAAAACTAAAGTTTCGACCGTCATGCGCACCACTCCCAGTATTTCTCTCACCGATTCGTTTGAAAAGATGGTCCGCCTCATGCGCGATGCCGATGTGCGTGTATTGGCGGTAATCGAAAAGGGGAGTGTGAGCGGGGTTGTTACCGCACAAGTCCTTTTGTCTCGTCTTCAAAATCACGAAACCTTTTCTACTCTTTCCGCACAGGACTTGGCGTCTTTCCACCCTACCACTATTCAGGATACGGCTGCCCTGAGCAAAGCATTGCGTCAGATGAAGGATTCCCACATGCGCAAGCTTCCCGTATTGGATGCCCAAAAGAAGCCCGTGGGCGTGCTGCGGTTGGAAGATGTTGCAACGGATGTGTTGTTGAATCTTGATAGGAAAGGAAAAGAATCATTCAAGCTTCGCGGGAATCGTCAATCCATTTCCCCCTCCCCCGGGTTGGGTATAACTGTGCGCAGCGTCATGGATGAAAACATCCCCGTTGTTTCATCGTCCGAAAAAGGAAAGAAAATCATTCAATTATTGTCGCGCGAGCCCAATGCAGTAGTATTAGTTTCAAAGAATGGATTGCCCGGCCTCATTTCCACCCAAAATGTGCTGGATTGTTTTTTGAATGGTAAAACCAATTCTTCCCCCGAAACCCTTTCAACGGTATTCATTACCCATTTGCCGGATGTGGATGAAATAGATAAAGTATTCATTGAGGAAATCCTTAATCGCACGTATGGAAAAATGGAACGCATCATGAAGGGAGAACACATCATGCATGCCGTGTATAAGCAATCCAACAAAGCGGGGTTGCGGGCGAAGACCGAAGTTCATCTTACCATTAGTGGCGCGGGGCGCACATTTAATGCCTCATCCTCGGATTGGAAAGTCCGTTTGGCCACGAAAGAAGCCTGTTCAGCGTTAGAGAGCGAGGTCGAAAAACGCTTTCGTTCAGGCAAACGGCGCTGAGTGGAGGGTTTGAGGCCCCTGTTTTTAAGGGTTCTACATGCCTCTTTTTTTATGGTTGAGTTCAAATCCCACATAACCAAAATAGTGGACTTTCCCGTTCAGGAAGGGTCCCCCACCCGCGTGTTTGAGTGTGAGTTTCCTTCCTCTGTTTCCATGCCCTATATCTCGGGGCAATTTGCCATGATTGCCCACCCGGATGTCAAACTGTTGGCGAATCCCAACGCCTTGAAGTGGGCCAGTTTTTCCATTTCCTCTTCCCCCGAGCAAAAGGGGTTTCTCGAATTTTGTGTGGGAGACGGTTCCCCTACCGGCGTTTCACGGAAACTCATGACGCTCAAACAGGGGGAAGAAATTTTGATTCGGGGGGCCTTTGGAAAGTTTTTGCTGGATGAAAACGCTCCCGAATACGTCTTTCTTGCTACGGGAACGGGCATTGCTCCCCTCATCTCTATGATTCGAACGCTTTTATCCAAAAACAAGACCGCACCCATCACGCTTTATTTCGGTTTTCGCTACCCTTTCCAATTCATGTACGCGGAGGAAATTCTTGCCCTGCAAAAAAGTCACCCCAACTTCAAATGCATTGTCATTGCCTCGCGTCCCGATTCATCGTGGGCGCACGCAAAGGGTCACATTCAGGATGTATTGAAGGATTTTTCATCCCCTCAAATTGGCCAGACAAAAGTGTACATTTGTGGGAAGCCGGAGATTGCGGAAGAGTTGGTAAAATTCTGCGTTGATGTGGTTAAATTTTCCCCTGAAAACGTAATCATCGAGAAGTGGTAATGTATGGCTAAAACAAAATTTCTAAAATTGATTGTATACGTCCCCAAGACTCATCTCGACGAGGTGCTGGATGCACTTCATATCATGGGATGCGGTGCTTCCGGCAATGGAAAATATGAAGGGTGTGCGTTTCTGACGTTTGGTCACGGTACCTGGATTGCCATGAAGGGAAGCAAGCCTTTCAAGGGGCGTTTGAATCGCCGCGAGATGCTGCAGGAAGTAAAGGTCGAGACCACTTGCCCTGCCGGAAAATCGAATGAGATAATAAAATTGCTCCGTTCCATTCATCCGTATGAGGAGCCCGTCATCGAACTGTATCCCTTGGAATCCGCCGAAGTCAAAGCCACTCCTAAAGGGAACGTTGAAGCGTTGAAATACAAATAGGACCCGACACCTTTTTCTTGGGCAATGGGCATTTGATTAGTCATGGGAAAGTATAGAATTCCGTCTCGGTTTACGCAGTGGGTTCGAGGCGTTCCTTCTTTTACAAAGAGGGTTGTCATTCACCCCTGGAGAAACTATCGCGAGCGCCGCGCATTCCGCGACCCTTTCAGCCAGGTCA
>JAGVNS010000075.1 GCA_020053155.1 Nitrososphaerota archaeon | reverse complement strand
CCCAAAAAATAAAAAGAAAAGAAAAATCAACCAAAAACAAAGAGATAATCAAAACCCTCAATAGAAGTATCCTATTTTTTCGTGCCAACGGATTAGAAGTGGGAATATTACGAATCTCTTTTCGGATGAGGTCAAATCCATAAATTAAGAAGTCCTTTTCAGAAACGATTCGTTCTACCAATATTTTAACATCTGATTCTAACGCTAGTCGCCCGTAGATGTTGGTATCAAAAATAACGCGAAGCATGATGAATGGATTGTTTTGTTTCTTTATATGGTTTTTAGGGGTAAAGTTCCGAGGACCGTTTCACGCCCCGAACGAGCAAGGGGTGTGTATTCAATCGTAAGCCAGGTCCGGCGTTTCGTTGCCTGCATCAATGCGTTCTTTTTCAATCGAACGTGTTTCTATTTTTTCTTCTTTTTTAGTATCAGTTTTTGGAGCGTCCGGTTGATTTCTTTTTTTGGGCTCATACGGGCTTTGAATCACTTTGGCAATATTTTCAGCTTTTTTGGGCCCAATGTTTTCCACTTTTTTTAGTTCTTCTTGCGTGGCATTCATGAGTGCGTGAATGGTTTTGAAATGGGAGAGTAGTCCATGCGCGGCCGTAGGGCCGATGTTAGGGAGTCCTTCCACCAGAAATTGCTGCTGCTCGTGCAAAGCAAGTCCCTTCCTTCCCAATCGTAATCGAATGTCTTTTTCCTTTCCCACCTGTTCTTTTTTGGCAATGTAATACACGAATTTGGCACTTTCTTTTGCATCGCGCGTGAAAAGAATAGGAATGCGGTAGGTGAGGGCAATGGTGGTGAGCATTCCCATTACCGCATTCTCGTGAATGTTGCGCGTGGTGAAAAGGTCTTCCGGCCTCCCTTCCAATAATAACAAGGGGTGGGCATACGCTTGGCTCATGGAGAGCAGTTGTCCTAACAATCGTCCATCAATCAGGCTTTGTAAAAAATCCTCTACGGTTTTTCGCTCAATCACGGTTTCCGTTCCCACAACAAAATCCCCTACTTCCAATTGCTTGGCCCGTACCTGCACATCCGGGTAGAATGAGAGTTCGCGCATGACGGGGGAGGCTTGCTCGCGCGTATCGGCAAAAACAAACAATTTTTCGGGCGTTTTGTCGAAAAGGGAAAGCGTAGCCTGTCTTTCATTAGTGGCGGGAATGGATTGGGTGGGTTTGGAAGTGATTCCCATGTTTGTTTGGGTGGATAGCCTGGACAGGGTGTCGTGCATGTTCTTCTCTTTCCGTTTGCTCGCCCAAAACATCGCCTCGTCCATGGTCTTTTCCGCCATGAGAATGATGACTTTTCCCGCACTCTTTCTTCCTGTTCTGCCCCTGCGCTGAATCAAACGAATTTCACTGGGAACAGGCTCATAAAAGATAACCAAATCAACCGAAGGTATGTCCAGTCCTTCTTCTGCCACCGATGACGCGACTAACGTGTTGTATACACCATCCCTAAATTCCTCCAAAATTTGAATCTGTTCTTTTTGACTTAATCCTTTGTCGGTATCTGATTTGGTCGCTTGCCCAATGAAGCGCGCGGCGCGTACTCCGTTTGTTTGATTCAGCATTTCATTTACGTAACTCACGGAATCCCGGTAGTGGTTGAATACCAACACGCGCGATTGAGGATTTTGGACAAATTGCGCCTGTAAAATGTCTCGCAATTCTTTCATTTTGGGGTGTTCAATTTCTAATCGCAACAATTCATTCGCTAATTGGACGGCTTTTCGAATGCTGGAGTGTTCCGCGATGAGTTTGGATGCTTTGGAACTCCCACTCTCTTTGCTGTTAAGGCGTAATTTTTCCATATACGTTTGCAACGCATGCACCCCCTGGCTTTCCAATAGTGTAATCGCATGGCTTATTTTGAGCACGGCCGCAGCTTTGGATACGGCGGAAAATAATTGTGGTCGGGTTGCACCATATTTCATCATGTCCTGTCTCAACCTAATTTGCAACTCCAACAAATCGGTTCTCCGCATATACGATGCGTGCATGTTTCGTGCATACCCAATTTTCTTGAAAAAAGCGAGTTGTTCATTCAAAAATAATTGAAATTCGTGCTTTATTTGGTGGAACGTTTCGGGAAGTTTTACTTTTCTCCATTCTACTTTAATTTCATTCAAATAGGGTTTGACGTCCATATCGTCCAATGTTTTCACGCAGATGTTTTGGATGAACAGGTTTTTGCAGATGTCCTGTATTTCTTCTTCAGTCGAACCCGGGGAAGCGGTTAATGCGAGAATTCGTTTCACGCTGCTTTGGGACTGCATGTATTTTTGGGCGAGAAAGACGTAACTGTATTCTTTCACCGCGCGGTGCGCTTCGTCAAAAATAACCAATTGCACTTCATTGAGTTTCATTCTCCCCGTCAGAATGTCATTTTCAATCGTCTGGGGGGTGGCGGAGATGACGGTTGATTCATCCCATAATTGGGCGCGCTTTTCAGGGGGTAATGCGCCCGTGAGTACGTTAATCGTTTCCCCATACAAGGCCAAAAACTCCCGCATGCGCTGCTGGTGTTGTACGGCCAAGGGTTTCGTTGGAGCGAGTATGAGTATTTTCTTATCCGGGTTCTTTTCCAGCATCCGCGCAGCCAGCATGGCGGCGATAACGGTCTTTCCCAGCGCCGTAGGAGCCACTACCAGCGTGTTTCCTTTCTCCTCTATCTGCGCCACGATTACTTCTTGGT
>JAGVNS010000078.1 GCA_020053155.1 Nitrososphaerota archaeon | reverse complement strand
TGGGGTTCCCCCAATTCTTGCTGAAGAAACCTTTGATTTCATTGTCGGAAAGGACGTTTCCATCTGCATCGTTAATGGAAAATCCGTCCTGGGCAATCAGAATATTGAACCAATCCACCGCCAAATAGTAATCCACCCGGAAAATGGAAACCGTTGATGCGCTGGCGGGAACGATTTCCACTTTTGCAATGCGGATGTTTCGCTCGAAATAATCTGGAGTAATGGAATTGCGCGCGATGAACAATTCTTTCCATATTTTCAATTTTTTTTGGTGGGGGCTCTTGGCAATATATTCCAACGGGGAAATGTTTCCTAGAATTTGATTCGTCACATCCTCCGTTCGGGCGCAAAATCCGAGCCAATAATCCGTTTGGGGGGACGCAAACAAGACGGGAATGAGTGCATCTCCCCCCACTTCCACATTCACGGGCTCGCTTTCATCATCGCTTCCATCCCCAATCGAATCGTTTTTGTCTCCCGCATTGTTGGGCGTCTGATTGTTTCCGGTTGATTGTCCCGGATAGGTTTCATCCAGAGGGAAAGCGATGGATTCATTTCCGTCTGTTTCGGGCCCGATGGGGAAAACGAAACCATTTAGAGCAGAATCGTCTTGTACCACCGAACCCCCATCCGCGGGATTGGGCAGTGCATCATCCCTCATTTGGAATCCAACCAAAGCAACCAATGCAATGACCCCGATGACGAGGACCCCGGCAGGGACCATCCATTGCTTGCCGATTGATTTTTGGGGTTCATAGGTTAATGACTTCATAGCAGAGAGATTTCCCGTTGGATATATTAACATTCGGTTTTGCTCCAAAAGGGCATGGATTTTTAGGAGGGGTGGGGGTTGGAATGGCATGGTACCCCTCCGATTAAAGTCCCCCGCCAAGCTCAATCTCATCCTCAATCTCATCCGAAAGCGCGAGGATGGGTTTCATGAAGTAGATTTTGTAATGCAGGAGTTGGAAATCCATGATACAATTAAATTGGAAATGATTCCAAACTCAAGCGAAATAAAATTAGAATGCGATGATGCAACGGTACCGTTGGATTCTAAAAATACGTGCTATAAAGCGGCGCGGCTGATGCAAGAGGAATGTCAAAAACAAAAAAAGCCCGTTCAGGGGGCTTTGATTGGCATTCAGAAAAAAATACCCGCGGCAGGAGGGTTTGGGGGAGGGAGTTCCAATGCGGCGGCGGTCATTAAAGGATTGAATGAGTTGTGGAATTTGGAGCTGTCCAAGAATGTGCTCAGTACTGTTGCAGCCGGGGTGGGGAGCGATGTTCCTTTTTTCATTTATGGGGGAACGTGCCGCGCGCAAGGAAGGGGGGAAATGGTTACTCCAATCGAAAAATGCCCCTCATTATATTTGGCATTCATTGTTCCTCTTGTTAAAGTCCCTGCCGACAAAACGCGCTGGATTTATTCTCATTTTAATGTTAAGGAAGTAAATGACCACCCTTCCGTGCCTGAAATGATTAGGGCGATTCAAACCCAAAATTCTAAATTGGTGGCGGAGAAAATGGGCAATGTGTTTGAAAACAACCTTTCATTTACAAACTATGACCCTGTTTTGTTTCTCATGGATTCATTGAAAACATTTCCAGGTGTTTGGAATGTCATTCTCGCAGGAGCAGGCCCCACCGTGTGTGTCGTGTGCGAATCTCAAAAATTGGCTGAGCAGATTGTGTCCCCTTTCAAAGCCAAAGGGCAAACCGCGTTTGTCACGCAAACGGTTTGATTACCGTCCAACAGATTTTTTCTTTCGTTCCAGCGTTTTGTTTGCCAAGCGAAGGAATGAAATTAAGTCCCTCTCTTGCTTGCGAATGTCTCGATATGCTTTTTCAGGAAAATGAGTGAAAAAAAAATCCAGCTCTCTTTTCGCTCTTCTTGTATTTTCTGATTTCGCGTATGCCCATTTCCACTTGATCTAACCTCTGTTGCAGTAAACTCATTTTCATTTCAAGCGCTTTGGGTTGAATCGCATGGTGCGGTGGGCATCATTAATGAAACGAATGGTGGGTTCAATCGTGTGGGGCTTTTCCCAGACTCTATGAACGGGTATCATCAATCGCGCCATCCGTACCCCTGCTATTTTGTACCGAACATTTTCTCGCTCGGCAGGGGTTTTTCTCGCAGGTAACATCATTTTTAGGGGCATTTCATCCCTTCCATTGAAAATGAAGAATAATAGCAAGGGACAATACAACCATGATTATCTCCCGCATACACGCTAATCATTTCAATCCCAATAGTTGTGAAATGGCATTCACCAAGTTGGTGAAAAAAACTAGTAGGTCCGCCATGAACGTGGCAAAGGTGGCTTGGGAATTGAGCCCTTCGTATTTCAGTTTTCCCTGGTTCACGGCTTGAACAAATGCCTGGGCCTTGTCGGTGGAGTTGGCAATCGCTTGGATGGAGGACTCATCCGCATTTATTTTCAGGGTAGGGTTGGCGGGAGCATGGCGCAGGGCGGTCTGAATCGTGTTGCCCTGCGTGATGACACCCAATCGTTCAACGCTTCCATCATCGAGCTTCAATTCAACGTATATGCGCTGGTTCCCGAAGAGGGTCTGCACCTCGCTGGAAAGGTTTTGGAATTCCTCGTTTGCTTTGCTTATTTCCCCACGGTACTCGGGGAGCAACTCCCCGTTCTCGTTGAACACGGTGTCCAAGAGCTCCCCTGTATTCAGGGGTTGGGCCCAACCAAGAGTGCTTCCCAGGAGCAGGAAAAAAGAAACTAAAAGAATAGTAGGAGTAAATCGCATCAAACTCACTTCAAAGGAAAAATGGCTCGCTTAATTATAAATTTAGAGGGTAACGCGGGTTCGAATAACAGGTTGGATGGTCGTTTTTCCAATTTGCTCTCCCAGCTTTTGGTCGAATGCTTCCAAAAATTCTTTTTCCTGACCTAATTCAAGCCTGCACCCTGCTGCAATGCGATGACCTCCTCCCGCTGCCTTTTTTCCCAATACTACGCACGTTTCCTTGAGAGCAAGCCCGAGATTAATCCCATCCCGCACCAATTCACTTGTCGCGCGTGCGCTTACTTTGATGCTCCCATCCTCGTGCCGGGCGAATGCCACAATGGGTTTGTCCGTTTTTACGTTTCCCCCGCCGTATAACATTCCTGCCACAATTCCAACAATGGAATCCTTTATCCGTGTTTGTGCGTCAAAAAAGTAAAAATGATTGAATGTTTCCAACCCCTCCTCCTGCATCAGATGAATTCCTTCGGCTAAATTGCGGCGATGCTCCTGCAGCAATGCCAGCGCGCGCGAATAATACTCATCGCGGTCTCCCAAACATACGCGAAAACCAATCGTGCTTTGGCCATTGCGACCGCAGGCATTGATGACGGTTGAATATTCTTTCGCATCCCGCAAAGGGGATTTTGTCTCTTCGTGCATGAGCGTGTACACTTCCCCAATCAACTCATTCAATTTCCATTCAGGAGTATTATACTCATGCAAGTGCATAATGAGTCCCGTCGTGAGTATTTTTTTCTCTTCGGGAAGCAAATCCTCATACGAGCGCCAATTTCCATTTTTGTCCTGCATCTCAATTCCCAACTCTTGAATAAATTTGGCGCAATTATCCTTGTTGGCCGTGAGGTCGGGCAAAATGGGGCTTGTCGAAAAAGTCAAATACTGTACTAATGGGCGGGAAATCCGTCCATACAATCGCAAATCCGTTTTCACATTCAACACGCCGTTCTCCACCCCCTCCCGAACCATTTCTGCATTCAATCCAATCAATCCATTTGTACGAGAGTCCTGCATGTCTCCTACCGCCCCCACCACTCCTACTGCGGCAAAGTCCCTGTTTTTTTTAGAGAGAGCCACCCCTACGTTGTAGGCAATTCCCGCACTTGAAATCTCAGTCCCCCCATCCAACCCAAATTCCATGGGATTGATGTGTCCCTCATGCTCCCCATTCCCTTTTTGATGGTGGTCAATAACAAAAAAGGGTTGGGTCAGTTCTTTTTTGAGCTGTTCAATGTAACTCGACCCAAAATCAGTAAAAATGATGCTGGATTGGAGGTTTTTCAGGCGTGTAACATCTTCCGAATAGAGCTGTTTCAGCGTTATCGTGTGCACGGGAATTTGTTTCCTCTGGAGGGCATTCGTAATAATGCTCCCCGAGGTCAGCCCATCACAATCGTGGTGCGTGACCACGACGGCTTTGTCTAATTGATTCAGTTTTTCAGCCGCGCTTTCAATTCGCTCGCGGAAGGCGCGCACCGCTTCAGGCCGTTCTTCGGGAGAAACAATTTCATTCACACACCCAAAGGGTTTGAACCCCTTTTAATGGTTGGGAGAGTGAATTTCCGCAATGAAAAAGCGCCTGTTTTATATGGGCGCGGGAACTGCTCCCCAGTATGGGCTTGGGTCGAAGTCTTTTTTTAGTACTAATAGCATCCATATTTTTATCCGTGGGAGTGAATTACGTCATTGCCCCCACGCTTACCGCTCCCGGAATGGATGGGAGCCTAAATCAAAGCCCTGTGCTTTACATAGCCCTTCTTTTAGGGGTTTTTATTATCGGCTTTCTAATGCTCACTCTCACTAAGCGAAGCGACTCGGGTGCGAAGTTTAATTTTTGGCTGTTTGTGTGTGTGGCCCTTTCCGGCGTGTTGATTGGGGGGGTTATTCACGAGTTTGCGCACGTGATTCTCATTCAACATCCCACCCAATTTCGCGTGCATTTTGGGGATTCCTCCACCATTTTTTCCACTTGCTGCTTGGGTCCCGGGGAATATGCATATGAAGAAATAGCCTATGCGATTCAATTCGTTGTTTCGCTTGGTTGGATTCTGGCATTTAAAAATAATTTTTACGCGGGAAAAAAAACACCTGGAAAAAAAAAGGGGAAACGGATGCGGAAAGAAAAGTCGGATGGGAATGAAAAACAAGACGAGAACGTGGAATCGGGTCGAGACCACGTGGATGTTGAGTGGGAAAAGGCCAAAAAATCAATGGAAGGATTGTTGGGTGAAAAAAACGGGAAGGCAACCCGCAGGAAGAATCCCTCCAAAAAAGAAAACGATTTTACGATGACACGGGGGAGTTTGAATAGGTTGAAGGTTCCCCCTCGGGAGTAAAACCGGTTCCTTTCCCATTTATTTGGAGTCCAATGACGGAACTGTTCGTGTTATTCTTTGCCACCCCAATAATTTGATTCGCGACTTTCACCACTTGGTCGTTGTGTGTGATGGAGATGAATTGGGAGCTCTTGCTCATCTCCTTGATTAACATCCCCACCTTGCGCGAATTGGTCATGTCCAACGCCGCATCCACTTCATCGAAAAAATAGAAAGGGGCAGGCTCATACAATTGGATGGAAAAGATGAATGCAAGAGAAGTGAGGGATTTCTCCCCCCCGGACATGGAGTCAATGTTTTTGAGGATTTTTTCGTTACCATGCCGTGCTTCAATCAGGAGGCCGGATTCCAATGGTTTAGTTGGATTGGAAAGTTCGAGCTTGGCCTCCCCGTCAAAAAATCCCGTGTAGAGCTTGTTGAAGTTTTCGTTGATGGAGATGAAG
>JAGVNS010000014.1 GCA_020053155.1 Nitrososphaerota archaeon | reverse complement strand
CAAGGAAAACGAGACTGATATAAAGGAACGTGATTTTGAATGGGCCGAAAAGAAGACATGGCAGCCGCTGCCCAAAAGCTGATGGGGACGCAGAAAGACGTCCGAAACATCGGGATTGTTGCACATATAGATCATGGAAAAACCACATTAAGTGATAACCTAATTGCTGCCGCAGGATTAATCAACAAAGAATTAGCCGGAAAGCAACAATTCATGGATTTTGAAGACCAAGAACAAGACCGCGGAATCACCATCAACGCGGCTAATATTTCCCTGGTGCCAACCATTCAGGGGAAGCAGTATTTGATTAATTTGATTGACACCCCTGGACACGTTGATTTTGGGGGAGAAGTCATCCGCGCCATGCGTGCGGTGGATGGAGTCGTGTTAGTGGTGGACGCCGTTGAGGGAGTCATGCCCCAAACGGAGACCGTTATTCGCCAAGCCCTGCGCGAAAACGTTAAACCCGTTTTATTCATCAACAAAGTGGACCGATTGATTAACGAATTGCAAGTGGATGAGGCAGAAATGCAAAAACGTTTCGTTAAAACCATCACGCAAGTCAACAATCTCATTCGAAAAAACGTCCCGGTGGGAAAAGAAGACATGTGGCAGGTTAATCCCGCAATTGGAAGCGTGGCATTTGGAAGCGCGTACAACCATTGGGCCGTCAGTACAAAAAGCATGGCACGCACGGGAATCAATTTCAAGCAGGTATATGAATGGATGAAAGCCGATAAACAAAAAGAAATCGCCGACAAATCTCCATTAGAAGACACCATGTTCGAAATGGTTGTGACCCATCTTCCTAGCCCGCTTGAGGCGCAGAAGTACCGCACCCCCATTATTTGGGCGGGAGACAAAGAAAGCGAAATTTCTCTGAGCATGTTATCGTGTAACCCCAAAGGGCCGGTGGCCATGATGGTCACGGATGTTTCCGTTGACCCTCATGCGGGGGATATTGCAACGGGACGCGTGTACTCTGGGACACTCAAGAAAGGGGTCAAAGTCAAGCTGATTGGGTTGCAAAAAGAGGCCGTGATTAACCGAGTGGGGGTGTACATGGGGCCGGAATTTGTTGAAATAGAACAAATCCCCGCAGGCTCCATTGGGGCCATTGTGGGTCTGCGCGAAGCGTATGCCGGACAGACCGTTTCAGAAATAGACATGCAGGAATTCGAATCATTCAAAACGAATGTTGAACCCG
Source organism: Nitrososphaerota archaeon (assembly GCA_020053155.1). Lineage (GTDB taxonomy): Archaea > Iainarchaeota > Iainarchaeia > Iainarchaeales > VGJJ01 > VGJJ01. The sequence continues at coordinate 2,230 of JAGVNS010000014.1, read as the reverse complement.
TTATTACGGTCTCGATTGAAGCCAAACAAACAAAAGATTTGCCAAAATTGATTGAAGTCATTCGCCAACTTACAAAGGAAGACCCTAATCTTCGTGCGTCCATCAACCAGACTACGGGAGAGCATTTGCTTTCGGGAATGGGGGAATTGCACTTGGAAATAAACCAATACCGTATTGAGAAAACCCACGGAGTGCCCATTACCGTTTCTCCCCCCATCGTGGTTTACCACGAAACCATCCAAACTGTTTCTCCAGAACTCGAGGGAAAATCCCCCAACAAGCACAACAAGATTGACATGATTGTCGAGCCCATTCCCCCTGAAATATGGCAGAAGCTCATGGACAATAAAGTGAAAGGAAAAGTCAAATTAAAAGACAAAGATTGGATTGACAAGTTTGTGAATGCGGGAATAGACAATGATGAAGCTAAAAAGGTTTGGTGCATCGAGAATTACAATTTGCTCGTGGATGGAACCAAAGGAATTCAAGCCCTGCACGAAATACGCGAACTCGTCATTCAGGGATTCCAGGAAACCATGAATGAAGGACCCCTTGCCAAGGAAGAGGTGCACGGCGTCAAGGTCACGCTCACGGATGCCAAACTGCACGAGGATGCCATCCATCGCGGACCCTCGCAAATCATTCCCGTGGTATCGCGAACCATTTACGCGTGTATGCTTGCCGCCAAAGCCGTGCTGCAGGAACCCAAACAATTGCTTTCCATTATCACGCCCGAAGATTATTTGGGGGCGGTCTCCAAAGAACTCCAACAGCGCCGTTGCCAAATCACCGAGATAAAGAATGAGGGAGACCAGACTATCATCGTCGGTCTCGCTCCCGTGAAGGAGCTGATTGGATTCTCCCAAGCCATTCGCAGCGCAACGCAAGGAAGGGTCATTTGGACAGCCGAATACCACGGATACGAAATATTGCCTCCTGAACTGCAGAAAAAAACCATTGAAGAAATACGCAAACGCAAGGGAATGGACCCCGAAGTCAAGCACTACAGCTTCTTTTTGGAGTAGCCGCCATTACTCGCTTGAATTGAATTATTAACCTGAACAGCTTTTTCTCTTTATGGCTGATGAAAAACCAAGCGAGTTTCAAGAGGCCTACAAACGACTTACTAAATACATGACGGATTACGGTTGGCCCATTTTCCTGCGTCACGCGAACGATGTCAACATTAACGCATTCATTGCCCATGCATTTCCATTGGTCCACATGTTGGAGGACGCAGGCATATCTATTACGGGCGCTCGTCCCGTACAAGATTGCATTCGCGAGCTTGTTGGAGGCAAACGGGTACTAGAGGTCGGGTGCAGAGAGGGATTTTTTCTAAAATTTCTGAAAGATCACGGGGCCCAAGTGATGGGAAGCACTGTCGGGTATTCCGAAAGAATGAGAAAATTCAAGAATCAAAACCCTTTCGGCATACCCATTGTTTTATCGCGCGCGGAGGATACTGGAAATCAAAAGGAAATGGTGGATTTCAAACCGGATATGATTCTTTCCTTTGGTCTTCTTGATACAGCCCGTTGGAGGGAAAAAGAAGCTAATTCCACCGCCTGGCGAAAACTGCCGGTTCCATTTTCCAAACTCTTGCGTTCGGTGGGCCGATTGACCACCAAACAAACGAAGGTTTACGTTATGCCAGCTATCGATAAATCGGCCGTTTACACCTATGATTCGCTCTTAAGGCGAAGGAAATTGGTTGATCATCGGCGCTTTGCCGTTCCAAATTCGTATACTTGGAATTTTATGGATCCTCACTATGAGACCCACCGCTTCCGGGTTCGAAAAAGACGAAAATAGGGCACGATTATAACCAAAGAATCATTTTCCCGTTTCATGGTTGAATTCGGCATTCTCGCGGCATTTGCCGCAATGATTTGTTGGGGATTTGGGGATTTCTTGATTCAGCGCAGCGTGCGCAAGATTGGCGTAGTCGAATGCCTCATGGTGATTGGGGTCATTGGGAGCGTTGGATTGTTTCCATTCATTTACCCCAGCTTGCAAACCCTCCTTCTGCCTGAAAATGCATCCTTGCTTTTGCTTTTGGGGATTGTAACATTCATTGCCGCCGTGCTTAATTTTTATGCCTACAAAATTGGCAAACTTTCGGTGGTGGAGTTTATCTAATGCGACCGGGAATACCGCCGGTCTGTAGGACCGGCGGATGAAAGGTCGCCGGTCTTGTTTTAGTTCTTGGACGTTTTTTGGGATTCCT
>JAGVNS010000088.1 GCA_020053155.1 Nitrososphaerota archaeon | reverse complement strand
GTCTTCCCCACGCCGGGGGGGCCGACTAAAAGCAAGGGTTTGGGGGGGTGCCCCTGCTTCCACGCCTGGGCCCACAACCTCATTTCGGTCAAAACGTCTGGGTTTCCCACCATTTTAGAGAGCGCTTGGGGGGTATGCTTGGAGGTCCACATCTAAATACTTAAAAGCTCGCAAACATAAAAGAAGGTATGCAAACGACAAGCAAGCCGAGGCCCAAACCGGGAATGCCCGTGGTGGCATTGAGAGGGCCTGCGCGCCAGGGAATGCGATCCACGGGTCGCGCACGCGGGTTAAGTCGAATTGGGCTCGCGCGAAAGGGAATCACGCGCTCGCGAAGGGAAGCACCCCTCACTCACGCGCAGCGGGGCCTATATCAATTCTCGGGTTATGCACAAGCAAAAAACAGGAGTGGGCAAAAAGTCATTGTGGCGGTGTTTAAGGATCCGAGGAAAAGACTTCCCGTGCGAGTAAAAATTGTTACTCGTGAGCAGTGGGCTGAAATCAAAAAAAAGAGCCAAATGGGGCGCAACGCAAAAGGAAAGCTTAGTCTCGGAACGGCCGCGGCCAAGAAAGGACTTTTGTTTGCCGTCACCAACCCGGACGACAGCATGAGCGCAGTGGATTTGGGAGTCAAATTTCTCCACACCATTATACAGTTCTAAAGAATAATTATTTCACGTACACGTCAATCGGGTTTGTGCGGGAATACAGGCCATCAAATCCTTCCCACGAACAATTTAGCAGCGTCACGCGAGGGTGGTTCACTCCTTCAACCACCAACAACGCACCCCCGCTTCCTTGGAGAGTGGAACCCTGGCAATCAATGAGCACTTGTCTTGTTTGGATGGAAAAATAATCAATCGCATGAGTGGTGTTGGGGCAGAGGCGCAGGGAGGGTTGCGTCACCATGACGGGCAATCCCGAATCGAACGAATAGCAGTTTCTATTTTCATTGAATGCAGTCCCCACGACGCGGCCCGTGACAGTCGTTCCATTATTCACGAACATGAAAAAAGCAATGAGTCCCAGCGCCAAAATCCCAAACACGAGCCAATCCATGATTGATTTTTGGTCGTGGCGCATATACTTGTCCTACAGGAATTCCACGTCTTCGCTGGATTTCCCTTTCAACGCTTTGAGACGCGCTTCCAATTCTTTCACGGATTGCGCATTGACCCCAGGATTGGGGGGGTTGGAAGAAGCGCTTGGAGAAACAGGGGTGGTACGACTACTGCGCTTGCCCACCTCGTTGATTTTGTCCATCGGACCCTCGCTCATGGGACCGGAATAACCGCATTTACGGCAACGCATTCCGTTAGGAGTCGAGACGAACTCCATGGAGGCACATTGAGGGCAGTACTTGAATTGCATCCACACTCACCTTCACTCAACCCGTTACTCCGGCTGCGGAAACAATTGCGACTTGGGTTCTCCCTGAATCTTGGATTCTTCACGATCCACTATCTTGCGCATAATTTCCAATTCCTTGTCCTTGTTGTGCAGGCGCTGCAAACAGTAATAGTACGCGTTAATGATGGAATCAAAATCCAATCGACGCTTGAAACCTAGGCGGGCAATCTCCTCGAAATACAGATGGGTCAAGCGCACAGCCACTTCCTCGTTGGGCAAATCTTTCCCCAACACGGGAACCCCTGGTTTAGGTACAACTTTGGGGGAGGGAGGAACCTCCTTTTCCATGGAATTGACTTCCGATTTCAACGCGGACAATTGGCGCATAATCTTGTTCAACGATTCTTTCGTTTCATTGGGAAGGTGCTCAACGCGGACGACTCCCTTCACAACGGGCCGGGAAACTTTTCGCGTGACATTTCGAACTACAATCTTTTCCACCGGCACTTTTCTCACGACGACGCGAGTCTTGGGGATGGTTCGCGTACGGGTTTTTCCCTTTGCAAGTCCGGGATTCTCAATGATTTTGCGTGAAGACTTCCACGATTTGGTGGCCTGCTCAAATGTTTTCCCCTGCCTAATTTGCTGGCGGACAAAAAGATTATACATGGAAAGATCCCGCTTGGGCGTTTGCTTGACCTTCAAATGGGACAAATCGGAACGAAGCTTCTCCAACTCCGATTGAATCGCCGTGTTTTGGGTCGAAAGCTTCCGCGTGGTACGGGCAAGGGACTTGGAAAATCCTTTCTTAACCCCCTTCATGTCACGGGAAACGCCGGACCTGACCCCTTGGACGTCCCCTTTCAGCGCGCTCACTTGCTTCCGAATCTGTTTTCCAGCAATCTTACCAGGTTTGTCCTTCTTTGCGGTCATAGTATGCATCACCCTCGCACGTTCTTTTCAATAGAGTCTTTTGAGGCTTTTAAAATAACCCTCTTGGTGGGTCATGCAACGCATTTTTTCCCCAGGCTTTTACTAAAAGGCCGTTGTGAAACGATTTTCCCCGGGATTTTTACCGCAGTAAAAAGGCCGAAATAAAGGCTTTAATGGAAGACGCTCGTAGTAAACGCATGAGTGAGACCTGGACGGTTTTGATTGTGGGAAGCGGGGGAAGGGAGCACGCCCTCTCCCATGCGTATGAAAAGAGCCCGCGCGTGGGAAAAATCATCGTGACGCCGGGAAACGATTTCATGCAGTGGAACAGGAAGAAAGAAACCATCGTGGACAAGAATTCAAAACTCAATGATGCGCAATCCATTCTTGCTATTGCCCAGAAATACAAACCGGATATTGTAGATGTGGCGCAGGACGATGCGCTCGCAGCAGGAACCGTTGATTTGCTCCAAAAAAACGGATTTTCAACGTTTGGACCCACCAAAAATGCGGCTCGATTAGAGTGGGACAAAAAGTGGTCGCGCGAATTCATGACGCGAAACAAAATACCCACCCCCGAGTACAGATATTTTAGTGATAGAAATGAGGCAAAAAAATATGTGAACGCCACATACCAAAAAAAACCAAACACTTTGCTATACATCAAAGCCACGGGCTTGTGCGCGGGAAAAGGGGCGCTCAAAACGACGAACAAAAACGAGGCATACGCCAACATAGACGCCATGAAAAATTTTGGAGAAGCGGGAAAAGTGTTTCTAATTGAAGAAGGGATTGTAGGAGAGGAATTTTCGTATTATGCCATTAGCGATGGGAAAAACTATAATCTGTTCCAGAGCGCACGCGACCACAAAACGGTTTTCGATGGAGATGAAGGGGCGCAAACGGGCGGGATGGGAACGGTTTCCCCCGCGCGCATCACAAAAGGAAATGAACAGACCATTGAAGAAAAACAAATTCGGCCGGTGATTGAAGGGATGTTGGGGGAAGGAAACCAGTACGTTGGAATTGTATATTTGGGGGGCATTTTGTCCAACGGAAAAATCAACACCATCGAATACAACTCCCGGTGGGGAGATCCGGAGGCGCAGGTGGTGGTTCCCGGAATTCAAAACGATTATGCAGAGATGGTGTGGGCGTGCATTCATGGGGAGTTGGAAAAAATAAAATTGGTGCAGGACGACAAAACGCGGGTGTGTGTCGTGGGAGCATCCAAAGGATACCCGGGAGATTACTCATCCGTAAAAGGAAAACAAATTTTGGGATTGGAAGAGGCCACAAAAATGAATGGAGTGACTATTTTTGGAGCAGGAATGGCCCAAAAGGAAGGAAAATGGGTCGCAAACGGGGGTCGCTTGTTTAACGTGGTGGGGGAAGGGAAAGACGTAAACGAGGCGCGCATGCGCGCCTATGACGCCATTAAAAAAATCTCCATCGAGGGAAACAATTTGCACTATCGAAAAGACATTGCGCTGCGGGAAATTCCGCTCTAACAAAAAACAAAAAAAGTCAATCAACTAAAGGACAAAAAAAGTGGGCAATCCATGCAAGCATACATGTGTCCCGCCTGCGGGAACAAGATGTTCGAGAACAAGTGCAAAACCATCTGCCCCAACTGCGGGAGCAAGATGGATTGCAGCGACTTGTTTTGAGGGGAAGAGATGACTGGTAGTAATACACAAAAAAATGATTTTTTGCCCGTGAGATTGATTGAACGGCAGATAAAAGACCAATAAAAGACCGTTTAACGCGTTTGACACCTGATGACTCGCGTTAATTTCAACAAAGAAAGGTTAAAACAACCCCAATCGGAACTACTGTAAGGGCCGAGGTATTAAACCCAATACAGCAGCGCTACGCGCGCCGAATAAATCTATTTCAATTCGCTCTCCGAAAAATTGACGGTTATTTTTTTGGTCCTTCCCCTGCCCGAGGTGTCTGTGATGGTAGTGATGGCTTTTTTCTTTTCCAATTCAACCAACAACTCACGGATGCGCCGGTCGCTCAACCCCATCCCGCTTGCCGCAAGGCGGGAATAGAGTTCAGTGGATGGAACGTTCTTTCCTCCCGCCCTAAAAAGGGATTTTATCACCAGTTTGTGCGCATCGGACAAGAAGGGGACGGCCTTCAACAAGGCACTCGTTTCAGTATTCTCAAACGCCGCTCGTGCGTGTTCGGGGCGAATTTCATTTGCACCTGCTTTCTCCGCATTATGCGCAGCTTTGCGCAGCGTTTCAATGGCCACGCGGCAATCCCCCCCGCGTTTGGATGCATGGGCAGCAATCAATCCCATCACGTCTGGAGAGAGAACGTTGGGAAACAACGCGCGAGCGGCCCTCCCCTTCAAAATGTCCTTGAGCTGCATGGGGGAATAGGGAGCAAACTCAATCGCTTCATGCGAAAAAGAACTCCGTACTCGTCCATCCAGTCGCGCCGGAATGGTGGGGTCGTTTGAAATCAAGACGATGGGAACCTGCACCCTTCCCCGTTCGGGGATGCGCAGGATGTCATACAATAATTCATTCCCATCGTGGTCGAGCAACTGGTCGAACTCGTCAAACACCAACACGGGAACAAATTGGACAAACTTCAACCCCTCTAATACTTTCGCATACAACTCGCTCGTGCTCATCCCGCGACCGGGAACGGGACGTTCCACGATGCGCGTGAGTTCGGACAAAACGGACTGGCGGGAATTGAAACCGAAACAATTCAAATACACCGGCTTGACGCGGGAGGAAAATTCTTTCAGCTGTTCCATGACATAATTAAGTGTCACGGTTTTTCCCGTCCCAGGGGGGCCGTACACAAAAAGATGGGTGGCCTTTCCCCCTTCCGACAAGGGCTTCAGGGCATATACGAGGGAGTTTATTTGGTTTTCACGGTGCGGAAGGACATCCGGCATAAACTCGGGAGAGAGGGCATGTTCATCCTTGAAAATGCCATTTTCCCTCGTTGAGCGTGCAAACACATTCTCCCGGGGCATATACCCCAAAAAGGCCGCCATTGGTTAAAAGACCCCCGTTTTTCATGGCGGAGGAAAAAGGGCGGGGTAAAATCCAAAAAAAGGAAAAAATGAATCCTTAAATATCCCCAATCCATCCATGGGGGCATGAACACGCAAACTTTTTTTCAAAAAATTTTCAGCGCGACCCTTATCTTG